>JBNKEN010000304.1:0-9961 GCA_050288805.1 Pseudoalteromonas sp. | reverse complement strand
AAACAGGCCGTCGCAGTTGAAGCGTTGAAGTCGGCCCTGACCGAACGTCGCTTTGTGTTGCATTACCAGCCAAAGGTCAATATGCAAACGGGCCGAATAGTGGGAGTCGAAGCGCTGGTTCGTCTGAAGCAAAATGATCAGCTCCTGGTATTCCCGGATCAATTTATCTCGGTGTGTGAGCAAAATTCTCTGATAGACGAACTGACCTTGGAAGTCTTGCGGCTGGCAATAAACCAGAAAATGCGTTTTGCCCAACATGGGATAGACACGTGCATATCGATCAACATGTCTGCGGTTTCGTTTGATAACAAGGATTTCACCGAAAAGGTGATATCCCTTTTTAACGAAATGGGTGCCGATGCCAAGCGCATTACGTTGGAGGTGACAGAGTCCTCCGTGATTAAAGACATGGCCAAGGCGCTGGATGTATTGACCCGTTTGCGTTTGATAGGATGCGGATTATCTATTGACGATTACGGCACGGGTTATTCTTCGGTAAAGCAATTGGCGGAGATCCCGTTTACCGAATTGAAGATAGACAGAAGTCTCATTGATTGCATCGCTGAAAAACCACATCTACAGGTGATATTTGAAAGCACCCTGAGCATGTGTAAAAAGCTTGATCTGAATCTCGTGGCTGAGGGGATTGAGAAAGGGACGGATTGGGAGTACCTCAGACGCAAGGGCTGTCCTACGGGGCAAGGGTTCGCGTTAGCTCCGCCGATGTCTGAGACAGACTTTATGATCTGGTTGAAAAATGGTAAGACACCTTTTAGCGCTGAGATCGCCTATGCGCAGGGTGAACTGTAAGCCACTCGTTGACACGCTGATGATTAAAATAAGTATGCCCCGACACCCTCGGGGCATACTTATTTTAATCATCTCACGCTGAGCATAACGACAATGAAAACGGAACATTTCGCGGGATGTTGTGTGTTTGTCTGCCTGTATGTTGTAAGTATTTTGAACTGCTACTTTTTTACTTGATCATGTAGCCATATATTGAACGTTTGTTAACCGATTAAATCCCCACTGTTTAAGCATTGTTAATTCATCAATCAATTAAAAGTTAAATAAAAAATCCAATTGATTTTAGAATTTTAGCTTATATAATTCGCCCAACTTTTGTTCACCCGTTCATTTTTGGAGCACTTTGATGATCAAGCTAACCGCTTTTGTAGTTTCAGGATTTGTAGCATTTAACGTAAATGCCGGCACCGTTGATAACGTTTATTATGCCAAAGACGGCAACGTTGAATCACAGGTTTGTGCTGTAGCTGCTAACCAGGGCCTGACTGCGGCTAAACAGCTGGGTGAAGAAAACGGTATCCGCATCGCGCGTTTTTCTCCAAGCCTGTATTGTAACGGCCAGGACATTCGCGACATTGCAAAGCAAGTTGCTGCGGCTCGTTCTCAGCAGGTGACCTCTGTGTCTTTGTATGCAAAAAATGAGGAAAAAGAGACTCAGCTATGCATGAAGGCGGCTACTCAAGGTCTGGACAAAGTGGCTCACCAGGTTCGCCATGTAAATGGTCTTCGCTGTAACGGCCAGCGCATCGAGACTTTCGTAAAGCGCTATGGTCAGTCAGCCAAGTAATTGACAGAATAGTGAAAAAGGGCCTTTATGGCCCTTTTTTAGTTTCAAATGATGGCCGTTGGCGAGAACAGTCTTTGATAGGTTTTATAGGCGTACTCGTCCGTCATGCCGGACAGATAATCGCAGATCACGCGCTCCGTACTCAAACCTTCGTTTTGTGCTTTTCGCCAAAGATCTTGCGTGGTTTCCGGCAGCAGTCGCAAGGGGTCGCTGACAAAGGCTTCGAATAATTCGATCACCAGTTTTTGCCCCTTGAATTCTATCTGTTGCATATAGGGCTCTCGGATCAGGCGCGTGAAAATGACGTGCTTCAGTGTTTGTAAAATCGCGGCGAATTCGTCCGGCAATCGTACTTCGTAGCGCAGCAGATCCGCTTCAAACGGTGCGTCATGACGCACCAATGTGCTTTGCGTGATAAAGGTGTTTACCAGTTCACCGATGGCGTCTTTACGTTCCGATTCCGTGCGCGCGAACAAGCGGGCGGTCAGTGAAGTGAGGTGATGTTTGAGCCAGGGAGAA
The DNA here is from genome assembly GCA_050288805.1 of Pseudoalteromonas sp. GTDB lineage: Bacteria > Pseudomonadota > Gammaproteobacteria > Enterobacterales > Alteromonadaceae > Pseudoalteromonas. The sequence continues at coordinate 7,845 of JBNKEN010000304.1, read as the reverse complement.
TCTATCGCAGCCAATTGCGGCAGCGCATAGAGTTGCCAGTCGTCGACGTTCACTTTTCCCGTAGCGATAGCGTCTTCAAGGTCGTGCACCGCATAAGCAATGTCATCGGCAAGCTCCATTATTGAGGCGTCGAGGGACTTGTATCGGGTTCGAGAGCGAAATTCATCGACCGGCGATGATTGACGGAACAGGGCTTTGTCCACGTCGCTGAGCGGCGCAAGGACCCACTCAAACAGCGCCTCATCATCTTTATAAAGTCCCTTGGCCGGGCGCCAGTCGTTGGCGCGAATGAAGCGCCGGCCGGTTTCCGATTCAGGTCGGGTGTGCCACAGTGTATCGATCAATTCAGGGTATTTTATAAATCCAAGCAAGGTACGACGGGTCAGGTTCATGCCATATCCCTGCGTATAGGGCTCCAGCTTGGCGACGATGCGCAGTGTTTGTGCATTGCCCTCAAAACCGCCGTGATCCCGCATCATATAGTTCAATGCAATTTCTCCGCCGTGGCCGAACGGAGGGTGGCCGATATCGTGCGCAAGACACAGGGTTTCAAGCAGCGATCCCGCCGGAAAGCAGTGCATTTCGGGATGACGGCGCTTTAGATGACGCAGTAAACCGCTGCCTATCTGGGACACTTCCAGGCTATGGGTCAGGCGGGTTCTGAAAAAGTCATTGAGGCCGATACCCATAATTTGGGTTTTCGCCTGCAAGCGGCGAAAAGCTGCGGCATGAATAATACGCGAACGGTCAACTTGCCAGGCGTTACGGTTGTCATTGGGTCTGTGTTTATCTTCCTGGATACGCCTTGCTTGCCAAATATCGTTCATAGGATGATCCTAAATGCTGAGCCAGGATTTACTATAATATGAGAAAGCGGACAAACGCAAAGAAGGTATCGCGGTCGCATTTTTATTTCTCTCGGGTATAATGTCGGGTCAATTTTGCCTGATGTACCCAAAATGGGTTTTGAGGCCCGACCTTTATTGAGGATAATGGATGATAAAAGTCGTTTTACGTACCTTGTTTTTTCTGGCCGTGTTGTTTGGGGTGATCTATCCATTCGCGGTGAAAAAGGACGTGACGGGCGAACAGCCTCAAGCCGGCAACAAGCCCGCTGCGCCGGTTAAAATCGAAGAGAAGCCGTTGCATAACGTTGCTCTTCCCGATTTCGCAGCCATGCGCAGCGTGAAGGAAAAAAAGAAGCTGTTTTTTGACTTCTTGCGGCCCCATGTCGAACGCAATAACAAACGTATTTTACAACACCGTGCTACGCTGGAAATTGCGCTTATGATGCGCCAATTTGGCGAAGAGCTCAGTGACAAACAACGCGACACCATCGCAAATATTTTCAGCCAGTACAAAATGGCGGGGGCAGAGATCAACATTGAGAGTCTTAATCGCGCCCTGAAGCGGGTAGACGTGATCCCGAAAGAACTGGTGCTGATGCAGGCGGCCAACGAATCGGCCTGGGGCACCTCGCGTTTTGCCCGGATCGGACTGAATTTTTTCGGTCAATGGTGTTACAGCAAGGGTTGCGGAATGGTGCCCGGAGAACGAGACGGCGATGCCAGTCACGAAGTGAAAGCCTACAAGACGGTGGAGCAGGCCGTGGATGCCTATTTCCGCAATATCAATACCAATAATGCATACAGGGAACTGCGTGACATTCGTGCTTCCCTGCGCCGTGCGCAACAGCCGGTGACCGCGGAGGCGCTGAGTGCGGGGCTGATGTCCTACTCGGAGCGCGGCGAGGCCTATGTGGCCGAATTGAACGAGATGATCGATCACAACCGGAGTTATTTTGAATGAAGGGAGTAATGGCCGCAGTCCTGCTTGCTGTATCGGGCATGGCGAATGCCGAACAGTTTATCGCCACGTATGAGGGTTTTTATGATCGTATGGCCGTGGTGGATAAGGGGCAATACAGGTATGCCGAGGTTAATTTTTATCTTGTAGATTACGAACATGGGGCGCCTTGTCCGGTAGAAAGCGGAAAAATTGTTACCGAGCAGCAGGAATTTCCCTTGCTGGTAAGCGACGAAGGGCAGTTGTTGCTGCCGTTCGACAAGCAGATTGAAAAAGACAAGGGCGTGATAGTGGCCAATCCGCGTGATAATAAAAGCTGCCAGCTGCGACTGCAGATAGAGAGCAAGCGCGACTTTCCCGTCCGTATCGCCACTCAGACCCTTTATTCGGTGCATGACGAGTTTCGGCGTCTGCTGGGGGATTTGTCCGGGTTCTTTGTCAGGAATTTGCTGAGCTTTCTGCTGCCGGAGCAAAAGGGGCTATGGTTGGAATTTGCTTCCGAAACCCTTTCTCAGTCCGGTCTTGAATGTGAGGGTAAGCGCTGTCGTCTTGCGGTGCCCGGTGAATGGAATGATTCTGGCGAGATGTTGGAGTTGCCTGCGAAACCGCTGCGGATGACGCCCTGGATTGAAAAGTAGCCCTATGAAGGCATAAAAAAAGCGCTTTTGGGCGCTTTTTTCATGTCTGGAACTTATTTCCGTTTTTAGCTCAGTTCAATTTCTTAAACAAGTTCGATGACGGTGGGCGCATCGTCCGTGGTTTCATCCGGTTCCAATCCGACCGGGATTGCCGGTACGTCGGGCTTATCCAGCGCCAGATCGCCGCCGTCGAGAACCGTGTCTTTGGCCAGCTCAGTAAAATTGAACAGGGCGGTATCGGCCAGATGTGAAGGAACCACGTTCTGCATGGCGGTGAAAATGGTTTCCACCCGACCCGGGTGTGTTTTATTCCAGCCTTCCAGCATCGCCTTGATGTGTTTACGCTGCAGGTTCTCCTGCGATCCGCAGAGGTTGCAAGGAATGATGGGGAAACCCTTGGCATCGGCATATTTAACGATGTCGGCTTCCTTACAATAGGCCAGCGGGCGGATCACCATGTGCTCACCGTCGTCGCTCATCAACTTGGCCGGCATGCCCTTGAGTTTGCCGCCGTAGAACATGTTTAAAAACAGGGTTTCGATCATGTCATCTCGGTGATGGCCGAGGGCGATTTTTGTCGCCCCCATTTCCTTTGCCGTACGGTACAGGATACCGCGGCGCAGGCGCGAACACAGGGAACAGGTGGTTTTGCCTTCCGGGATCTTTTCCTTGACGATGCTGTAGGTGTCTTCGTTAACAATTTTATATTCGATACCCAGCTCATCAAGATAGGCCGGCAGTACGTGCTCAGGGAACCCGGGCTGCTTCTGATCCAGGTTGACCGCAAACAGCTCGAAATTCACCGGGGCCGAACGTTGCAGGCTTTGCAGCATATCAAGCAGGGTGTAGCTGTCCTTACCGCCGGAGAGGCAGACCATAATGCGATCGCCTTCCTCGATCATGTTAAAGTCGGCGATGGCCTGACCGGTATTGCGTCTCAGACGTTTCTGCAGTTTATTGAAATTATAAACCGCTTTAGCCTCGGCAGAATGTGACATGCGTCCCCTTAAATCGACTGCAAAATTGAAAGGGGCGTATTATAGCGAGCGCGCTTTTGCCATGCCAGTTTGTTTTTAACAATACGGCGAGCAGCGGCGTAATAAAAAGCCCGCATCAGCGGGCTGTTGCATAAAAACTAAAGTCAGGATTTTTGCAGCGGACTGACATAGCCGTCGGGTTTGAGCGCCAGAACGTCGCAGTCGAGATTATCAATCACGTGCTCTGCGGTGTTGCCCACGAGGGCCGCGCTGAGACCCGTACGTCCCACAGTGCCGATCACCACCAGTTCCGAATCAAGGCGTTTGGCGACGCGCGGGATCACATCTTCCGGCAGACCTTCCTCGACATGACAGTTGCCGAGTTCAATGGCGTGCAGTCTGGCCAGCTCCTCGGTGGATTCGATATGGTATTTTTTCACCGATTCGTTGTATTGGGTCGGGTTAAATTCCGGTATTTCTATGGCGATATTGACCGGTGTCGCCGGATAAGCATTCACCAGATGCAGTTTGGCGTTGGCCAGTTCGGCGACAAACTTCGCGTCGTTAACGATACGCTGGTTTAACTGGTTGTGCTGGGTGTCGTCGCTGGATGCGTTGACGGCGGCAAGAATATTGCCTTTTTCCGGCCAGGTGTGGTCTTTGACCAGCAGCACCGGTGTGGGGCATTTCCGGATCAGGTGCCAGTCCGTCGGGGTGAAAATGACCGATTTCAGCGTATCGTGTTCGTGGGTGCCTTTGACGACGATGTCGTACTGGCTTTCAAGCACGGTATTGATGATGGCTTCATAGGGACGGTTATGCCACACCACTTTGGTGTCTATGGTGAGTTCCGGATAGCCCTTGATGAACTCTTCGAGCCATTGTTCGCGATCGGCTATCACCGCCTGCCTCATTGCTTCGCGCTCCTCGGCGCTCAGCATGGTGGTCATTTCGTAGGAGAAGTCGTAGATGGATAGAAAGGCGGTAATGCCTGCACCCGATTTATGAGCCAGATCGATAGAACGGGACAGGCTGTTTTGTTGTTCCACGGTGGGATCGATCACCGCCAGTATTTTTTTAATGCTTTCCATAGTCGGGCTCCGAAGTGGATTTGCGTAATAAACCTTCACTAGAGTGTAACGCAAATTCCCCGGAGCAACAGGGAAAAATCAGAATAAATTGTGCCAGATCAACAGCTCTTGGCGTTTATGGCCGCCGTTTGTGCCAGCTTTTCGTCATCCAGAATAGTGATGAATTTACCCTCAACCTTGATGATCTCGGCTTTTTGGAAACGGCTCAGCAGGCGGCTGATGGTTTCTACTGTCAATCCCAGGTAATTGCCTATTTCACCTCGGGTCATGGTGAGACGAAATTCTTTACGTGAAAAGCCACGTTCGCCGAAGCGCTGCGAAAGATTGTAAATAAAGGAAGCAAGTCGTTCTTCCGCTGTCTTTTTGTTTAACAGCAGCAGCATGGCCTGATCATAATTGGTCTCATTGCTCATCAGGCGCATGATCTGCTGGCGTAGTTTCGGCAATTTGCCCGATAACTCATCCAGGGTCGTAAACGGAATTTCGCACACCATGGACGTTTCAAGCGCCTGAGAATAGCTTTGGTGGCTCATCTCGTTGATAGCATCAAATCCCACCAGGTCGCCTGCAAGGTGGAAACCTGTGATCTGCTCTTCACCCTGTTCGGACAGGGTATAGGATTTAAAGGAGCCCGAACGGACGGCGAAAATGGAGTGCAGCTTGTTGCCGGATTCAAACAAATAGTCGCCTTTATGCAGCGGCTTTTTGCGTTCGATGATCTCATCGAGACGATCCATTTCTTCGCCGTTCAGTGAATACGGTAAACAAAGCTGGCTGATGCTGCAATTGGTGCAGCTGATGGTGCAGTTTGACTTCACGTTTAGTTTGTTCTTTACATCCATTTTCGTTTCCATAATTAAAACGGGTTGCCTGTTGAGAAGTTACGCCACTAGCGTACGCGTTGCAACAATTAAACGGTAGAATCCATACCAAAGTAGCAGGTTGCCTAAAAAAAGTCTGGTAAAGGTATGGTTGAGAATATGCTTGAGTCGTGCGGCGCCGAGCCCTAGGGAAATCATGGCGGGCAGCGTGCCGACGGCAAAAAGCATCATAAACAGGGCGCCGTTCAATGCACTTTGACTGGTCAGCGCCCAGGTCAGTGCGGAGTAGACCAGACCGCAGGGAAGCCAGCCCCAAAGAGCACCGTAAGCGAATGCCTTGGGAAAAGAATCGACGGGCAGCAGATGGCGATTAAGCTTAACCAGATGTTGCCAAAGCGCCCATTTGCCGATTTTTTCCAGCCAGTTCAATGTGCCGGCAAGGCGCATAACATACAGGCCGACCAGGATCATAAAAACCGCGCTAAGTACGCTCAGGGTGTTACTGAAGACCTGGTTTTGCTTGGCAAAGGCCCCACTTAATCCCCCGACCAGGGCGCCGGCTAATACGTAGCTGGCCAATCTGCCTAGATTGTAGGCGAGGGTGGCTCGGGTCTGTGAAAGTCCCTTACTGGCGAGCTGCAAGCTGCTTGCGATACCGCCGCACATGGCCAGGCAATGCCCGCTGCCGAGTAATCCCATCAACAGGGCACTCAGGTAAAACGACTCAGTCATTGCTTTTTTCGTGCTGTTCTTTGTCGTCTTCAAACAGGATGCTGTGACCTTGTTTTTCCAGATCGGAGAACTGCTCGCTCTTAACCGCCCAGAAGAAAACCCCGATGGCGATGATGACAAACAAAATGGCGATGGGGATCAGCACGTAGATGATGTTCATTATTTTAAAAGCCTCAGTGAGTTGCTTATCACTATGATGGAGCTGGCAGACATGCCGATCACCGCCATCCAGGGGGCGACGTGACCAAGGGCCGCGAGCGGCAATATCGCCAGATTATAGCAAAGTGACAGGGTCAGGTTTTGCCTGATGATCCTGCGTGTTCGTGTGGCTACCTGGATCAGGCGACTCAGGGCTGCGAGGTCGCTTTTTAGCAGCACCACGTCGGCGGTATTTTTGGAAATGTCGGCGCCGCTGGCCATGGCGACGGACAAATGGGCCGAGCTGAACACCGGGCTGTCGTTGACGCCGTCACCGACCATGGCAACGATTTCACCTTCACTTATCCAGCTTTCTACATGGCGCTGTTTGTCGGCCGGCAGACAGGCGCTGTAACTGCCTTCCAGCTGCAACTCGCGGCTGAGTCTAGGCCCGGCTGATGAGCTGTCGCCCGTCAGCATATAGCAGCCGAGACCGGCCTGTTGCAGGATGCCAACCTGTTGCTTGGCATTGGCGCGCAAGGTGTCTTCGAAAAAGAACAGAGCCAGGGGAAGTTCGTTTTTAAATAGTGCCGCCTGGGCATTTTTGGGATTGTCACCGCCGAACCAATCGACTTTGCCGATGGCCCAGTTGTCGCCGTTAAGCCTGCCTTCGACACCGAAACCGCTCTTGACCTGAACATCGCTAAAGCCGCCCTCGGGGTTTGCTTGTTCGATAAAGGGCTTGGCGAGCGGGTGCTCCGAATAACGTTCAAGCCCGGCGGCCAGTTGCATTATTCGCGCCTCATCATACGCAGAATCAAGTAATTCGATACGCGACAGTGAAAAACGCCCCTCGGTCAGGGTGCCGGTTTTGTCGAAGGCAACCCGGGTTATCTTAGGCAGGGTTTCCAGCACGTGTGCGCTTTTAATCAGGATACCCTGTTTGGTCAGGTTGGCCACGGCGCAGGTCAGGGCGGTTGGGATCGCCAGGCTGAGGGCGCAGGGGCAGGTCGCTACCAGCACCGAGATGGTGATCCAAAACGCATGCTGGGGATCGATCTGGTACCAGAACAATGCGGTGACGGAGGCAAACAGCAAAAGGCCTGCTACGAACCATTGGGCAACCTTGTCGGTGATTTGCGCAAGCCTCGGCCTGTGGGCCAGGGCGCTGGTTTGCAGCTGGATGATCTGATTGAGCAGGGTGTTTTTACCCAGTTTGTTGACCTTGATGGTCAAAACGCCGTCATGATTGACAGTACCGGCAAACACTTCGTCGCCCGGGCGTTTGGCGACCGGATGATGCTCACCCGTCATCATGGCTTCATCCACGCTGCTTTGACCATTTTCAACAATCCCATCGGCGGGGATGGTTTCTCCGGCCTTAATAAGGACCAAATCGTCTAATTTCAGGGTCTTAGCAGCAACGATTTCTTCGTCTTTCTCTTGCACTCGCCTTGCGGTGAGTGGCAGTAATTTTTGCAGGTTCGCACTGAATTCACCCGCCTTTAAGCGAGCCCGGAACTCAAGGTATTTGCCGAGCAACAGCAAAAAGGTAAACATACAGATGGATTCGAAATACACTTCACCAGTTTGGCTCAGGGTGGCGTAACCGCTGGCGCCGTAAGCACCGAATATTGCGAGT
>JBNKEN010000303.1:0-3361 GCA_050288805.1 Pseudoalteromonas sp. | reverse complement strand
TTCACCCGGTTCAATTTCATGCTCTACAGCTCGCTGAATCCGGCCACCCGAGACCTGATGCAGGCCATCAACGTGCCCGCCGACAGCATATTTACCATCGTCGCCCTGGTGCTCGGCCTGCCGCTGGTGCTCGGGCTTATCACCGGGCGTCTGGCGCCGGGTTTTGCCCGCACCGCAGAGCCGCTGTTCCGGCTGGTGTCGCTGTTTACCCTGTTCGGCTTTGTCGCCATTGCCCTTTACAACAATTGGGCAAGCTTTCTGGCCGGGGCCAGCATCTTTTTGCTGGCGGTTATCGTACATAATGCCCTGGCCCTTTCTATCGGCTGGCTTTCGGCGCGCGCGATGGGCCTTCCCCGCGCCGACAGACGGGCAATCACGCTGGAAGTCGGACTGCAAAATTCAGGACTGGGCCTGGGCATTATCTTTACCTTCTTCGGCGACCTCACGGGCATGGCGGTGATCGCCGCCGCCTGGGGGATCTGGCACCTGGTGTCCGGCCTCGGGCTGTGTTTCGTCTGGCACCTGCGCGATAAAAAGCGCGGCCTGAGTCGCGATTTTCAACAAAGGACCGATGTAGTTTATGAGTCTTAATATTCTGATCACCGGCAGCGAAGGCTACCTGGGCAAGCGCCTGACCGAGCGTCTGGCCAAATCACATCGCGTGTTCGGCATCGACATTCGGCCGTTCGGCGAAGCGCATTATCACTACACCTGCATGGATATTCGCGATAAAAATCTTGCCGAGATTATTCGCGACAACCAGATCACGCACGTGATCCATCTGGCCAGTGTGATGCAGGCCTCCGACGACCCAGAGCGCGATTACGACATCGATGTCGGCGGCACGCAAAACCTGCTTGAGGCCTGTGTCGCAGGCGGCGTTCGCCACCTTACCGTAACCAGCAGCGGTGCGGCCTACGGCTATCACGCCGATAACCCCGAATGGCTGAAGGAAGACGATCCGCTGCGCGGCAACGACACCTTTGCCTACAGCCGCCATAAACGCCTGGTCGAGGAAATGCTGGCCGACTACCGCAGCCGTCACCCCGAGCTTAAGCAGCTGATCCTGCGCCCCGGCACCGTGCTTGGCACCAGCACTGCCAACCAGATCACCCATCTGTTTCGCAAAAAGCGTTTGCTGACCATCAAGGGCAGCCGCTCGCCGTTCGTGTTTATCTGGGACGAGGACGTGGTGGAGATCATCCTCAAGGGCGTCAACGAAAGTCTTGAAGGGCGTTTTAACCTGGCCGGTGACGGGGCGCTGCCGATGAGCGACATCGCCGCCATTCTCAACAAGCCGACCCTGACGCTGCCGGCCTGGCTGCTCGGCTCAATACTGTGGCTGGGGCATCGCCTCGGGCTCAGCCGCTACAGCGAAGATCAACTCAAGTTTCTGCGCTACCGTCCGGTGCTCGACAACAGCGCGTTGAAAAACGAATTCGGCTACACCCCGCAAAAAACCTCACGCGAAGTGTTCGAGTATTACCTGGCCCACAACCGGGAGTTGCAGGGATGAGCCGCACCATTACGCACAGCCGCCCGGTGGCCCTTATTACCGGTGCGGCGTCCGGTCTCGGGCTGGATCTTGCAAGGCAACTGGCCGATCGCTACCAACTGGTGTTAGTGGATGTCGATGAAACCGGGCTGCAAAGACTGCGGACCCGCTTTGCCGATGCCCATGTGATCGCCTGCGATCTGGCCAACGGCAACGCCATTGAGCTGGCCCTTGCAGAGCTGAAAAACGCACTGCCGCGCCTTGATCTCCTTATCAATAACGCGGGGATCACCCATCGTTCTTTGGCCCGGGTGACGCGCCCGGAGGTCATCGAAAAGGTCATGCAAATCGACTACTTCGCACCGGTACGCCTGACCTCGGGGCTTACCGAGTTGCTCCGGCAAAGCCGCGGCAAGGTGATAAACATCAGCTCCATGGCGGGCTGGATGCCGGTGCTCGGCCGCGCCGGGTATTGCGCCGCCAAGGCCGCACTGCACCAGTATTTTGAAACCTTTCGCGCCGAAATGCGCCCGCTGGGCGTAGGCGTGCTGATGGTCTACCCGAGCTTTCTCGACACCCCCATAGAGCAGAACGCCCTCGGCGGCGACGGCGAAAAAACCCGCCGCAAACGCTCCATGATCGGCAAAATGCGCTCATCCGAATGGATGGCAAGCCTTATTTGCCGGGCAATCGAAAACGGGAAAGAAAGGTTGTTCCCGGACCGTTTTACCGCGTTTTCGAGCCTGCTTTACCGTATGCTGCCCGGCCTTTTTCTACGCCTGATGACGCGTAAATTTGCCGCCGAACTGGAGGCCTCATCATGAGCTTGCTGTTGGTCGCGTTTGCGATTGTTTTCGCCTTCGCCATCGAGGCGATGACGGGTTTCGGCAGCATCGTGCTGGCGCTTTCCATCGGCGCGCTGGCATTCGACATCGGCACCCTGGTTAAATGGCTGGTGCCGCTCAACCTGTTGATGACCATTCCGCTGACACTGCGTCATCGTCGCGATATCGAGACCGGATTTTTACTGCGCCAGGTGCTGCCCCTGATGGTGACGGGCACCGCCGTCGGCGTCGTATTGACCCCCTATGTACCGGCCGCTTTCGGCAAGCTGCTGTTCGCCGCGCTGATTTGCTGGTTTGCACTGCGTTCCTTGTTGTCGCTCGGAGCCCCGGCGCTTGCGCCGGGCAAACGTCGGGCCGTGATCTTGGGCGCTGGCCTGAGTCACGGCCTTTTTGCCTCCGGCGGCCCGTTACTGGTCTACTCGCTGGCCAAAAGCCAACTGGAAAAAAGCCGTTTTCGCGCCACCCTGCTGGCGGTCTGGCTGACCCTGAACCTCTCGCTGACCCTGTACTTTGCGCTTTCCGGCCAGTTCGAGGGACAAGGCGAAACCCTGGCCATGCTGGCGCCCTGTGCGTTGGTCGGCGCCTGGATAGGCAACAAGCTACATCATCGAATTCACGGAGATCAGTTTATCAAGCTGGTTTTTTCCGTTCTGCTCTTGGTCGGCATTCTGCTGTTTGCAGGTTCCCTGGCCGGGCTAATCAAGCAATAATAACAATGAAGGACGTCGTGTAATGAAGAACACACTGAAAATAAACGCGATCACCCTGGCTCTGGCCGGCGCGCTCGGTGCCAGCTGCCAGGTTATGGCCGACGAAGCAGGCGCAAAAAACAAGGAACTGGAAGTGATCATGGTCACCGCGCAAAAGCGCAGCCAAAGCGTCAAGGAAGTGCCCATCTCGGTCACCGCCGTGGCCGGTGACAAGCTGATCGACAAAAACATCAACGACAGCGAAGAGCTTGCCACCCGTATCGCCAACTTTACCGTAAGCCAGTCCGGTCAGGGCTACAACATTACCATGC
>JBNKEN010000302.1:0-3383 GCA_050288805.1 Pseudoalteromonas sp. | reverse complement strand
ATATCCGACGCTGAGTGCTAAAGAGCGTGAACGTGAAATTACCCGTGAGTACGGCGCCGTGTTTCTGATCGGGATAGGTGGTGCCTTGGGGGACGGAGAGATCCACGATGTGCGGGCACCCGACTATGATGACTGGTCGACCCCGAACTGTGACGGACTTTGCGGTTTGAACGGAGATATACTGGTATGGAACCCGGTGCTTGAAGATGCCTTCGAGCTGTCTTCCATGGGGATCCGCGTGTGTCCCGAATCGCTCGAGGCTCAGTTGGAACTCACGGGTCAGCAGCAGCGAACTAGTTTGGAATGGCATAAACGGCTGCTGGCAGGTGAGCTGCCCCAGACCATCGGGGGCGGCATCGGACAATCCCGTTTGGCCATGTTGCTGCTGCAAAAGGCGCACATAGGTGAGGTACAGGCGAGTGTTTGGCCCGAAGAGGTGCATCTGCACTACAGCTGTTTGCTGTAAGCGTTAAAAAATGCCGAGTTACTTTCCGCTGTGCTGCGTGTACAGCGGAAGAGCGTGTTTTCTTAGCTGGTTTTGAACTCTATTTCGACTTTGCCTTCCTGCAGTTGAACGTGGCAGGGAGGATAATGACGGGTGGTTCTGAGCACCTTGTCGTAGATGTATATCTGGACACCTGAATTAAGCTTTTGCGCCGCCGTGATACTTGCATTTTCAAGCAGGGCTTCCAGTGATGTTCCCAGGGACGCCACGCGATTTTCCAGGTCGTCGGCCTGTTGGATAAAATGCAGCTGGGTTGCGCCTATTTTCTCTATCAGCTGACGTTTCTTTGCCGGATCCGGCAGAGCGTCGGCTTTTTCCAGCGCCGTTTGCAGCGATCTCAGCTGTTCGTCTACCTTGGCCAATTCCTGAGTGCAACGTTCATTTTCGGCCGTCAGGTCGGTGCCGCTCGCCGCCAGATGAATAATCATTTTAGCGCCGGAATCGCTGCCTATTTCCCCGGCAATGACGGTGCGGGCGTCGAGGATCTCGCCGCCATAAAGTTTGCCCTTGGGATTGTCTTCCTGGCCGACCAGTATTTGGTTGACCGCCTTCATTCTGCAGTGACTGGCCTGGCGTTCTATGGTGATGTTATTACCCTCAAGGTAGGTATACTGGGTATGACTTACCTGGATGTCGCCGTCGCAACATATCCTGCATGACAAGGACGTTTCGTCGTTCGGCTGAGCCTGGTGACCGATGGCACCCTGCTTGATGGTGATATTGCCGGTGGCGGTCAGATGGGCCGATTCCACCGTGCCTAAGACGTTAATATCTCCCTTGGCGTTCACCTTCATTCCCGGCCCCACGCCCTGAGTGATAATGACGCTGCCGTCGAAATCGATATGACCGCTTTTTACGTTCACCTCGGCGATGGTAAAGATATCGTCGACCCGCATACCGCACGCGATTTCAACCGGAACGCCGGAGATGGTGGCGATCAGTTGATGGGGATCATTCTTGGATATTTCGGTTCCTTCCCCTGCGATCAGGGTCTCACTGGCGCCTGGTTTGGCGGGCAGTTCATCCCCTTTTACCGTGAACCCGGGCTTGCCCGGTGTAGCCGGTTTTTGTATCAGCAATACCGTGCCCGGCTTTACGCTGGCCAGCTTGCCGAAATCGCGCATATCGACCGTGCCGTCTTCCTTGAGCTGCGGCTTTTGAATGCGGTCGCGCAGGGTGGGAACCTGTTTGAGAAATTCTGACGGCTGACCATCAACCGGTAGGCGTCCCTTGGCGACAACGCCGCTGGCGCTTGCCCCGCCGGGGAGTTCAAATTGCTTTTTAAGCAGGTTTTCCAACAAAGCCTGGTGGTAGCCGCGAGTTACGCCGGCCTTGATGATGGTTTTTTTAGCTTGATCCAGATCGATAGCCTTGCCGCCATAGGCGGTGGTGAGTTTGGCGGTGGCGATCATGCTGTCATCCGACAGCTCGACGCTAAACTCAGCGTCTACCTTGGCTGCAACGACCAATGTGGGGCCTTGCTGGCCCTTGTTGTAAAAGTCATTGATTGAATCGTGATTAAGCTTGCAGTTGCTGAAAGGGGAGCGCTCGAATGCTTCAATTAACGCGGCTGCGCTTGGCGGTGCCGGATTTTCTTTGTTGATATTTAAAAGAATATTGCCGTTATGAGCGAGCGTAAACACAGATACAGTCCTTTTTGCCTATTGTTGTCATTCTTGCTGCAGAGAAGAGCGAACCCCATTGATTACTTTATTGTATTTGTCTGCCTTTGGGAAGTGATTCAGCGCAAGCTTGTGGGCAAAAAGCCCGCGGATGCGGGCTTTAATGTTTAGTTGGTCGAGGGCAGTTCCATGATGCCGTCGATTTCAATCTGAACGCCTCTCGGCAGTTCTTTCACTCCGATGGCGGCGCGGGCCGGATAGGGAGTGCGGAAGTACTGGCTCATGATCTCGTTGACCGTGGCGAAGTTGGACAGATCGGTCAGGAAGATATTGACCTTGACCATGTCCTGCAACTCGCCACCGGCGGCTTCACAGACGGCGCTCAGGTTTTTAAACACCTGGTGGGTCTGTTCGGCGAAGTCTTCCGAGATCACTTCCATGGTTGCGGCAACCAGGGGAATTTGGCCCGAAAGATACACCGCAGTTCCCACCTTGACAGCCTGGCTATAGGTGCCGATGGCGGCTGGCGCCTGATCCGTTGAAATTATAATTTTGTTCATAGTATTACCTTCTTGTTATTTCTTGCGATAGACCTTTTGGACGTCCTGCATCACTCGAATGCGGCGCATAATATTGGCCACATGGATGCGATCTTTTACCGTCAGTCCAAGGTCTATCACATATAAATTGCTTTCTTTTTCGTCTGTGCTGAGTTCGACGATATTCGAACCCGTTGAAGCGATAAGGCTGGTCAGTTTGGCCAGCGCACCCTGGTGGTTGATGATCTCGACTCTGAGCGAGGCGATGTATTCCTTGCCCGGGTTATCTTCCCATTTCACCACGAAGTATTTGGCCGGTTCGTTTCGCCAGCCGCGGATGTTCTTACATTCCTGACGGTGTACGGTCAGTCCCTTGCCTTGGCTGATATGAGCCGTGATGGCATCACCGGGAACCGGACGGCAGCACTTGGAATAGTTTACCAGCATGCCTTCGGTGCCGATAATGGCGGCCTTGGCGCTGCGGGCTATGTCGTCGAGTGCGTTCTCGTCGTTTTGCAGAAGACGTTTGGCAACCAGCACGCTCATGATATTGCCGCAGCCGATCTCTACCAGGAGTTCGAGCAGGGTGTTGAGGTTGTTTTCCTGCAGCACGCGGGCGATGTTTTCGTCGGGAATGCTGTCCAGCTTATTTTCGCCCAGGGCGGAATCGAGAAGGCGTCGGCCCAGTTGCAGCGCTTCGTCGTTGCGTTGGCTTTT
>JBNKEN010000301.1:0-5439 GCA_050288805.1 Pseudoalteromonas sp. | reverse complement strand
TCAGGTTTTTCTTCATCGACTGATTATTGCCGTTGATAAACACCACCCAGGGCAGACCGTTGTCTTGTACTCCCGCCAGCTCGCTGTCTACGTCGGCGATGGTGACCGGTTGACCGTAGTTGGGTTTCAGGCTGTTATCTTTACGGTTAATTCCAAGGGATGTTTTGGCCCAATGAACCTCTCCGTTCGGGTCCAACTGATTGCCGAACACATATTTGTCTTTATTGTTGGTGAGGTTTCGATTGGTAGCTATCAGTGTATAAGGGATCATTTTTACTTCCTTATAAAAATAAAAGGATTGTGAGCCTTTAACCTTACACCACAGGATGAATAACACAAATTGCCATCATTCGGTCAGACGAATGAACGGGTTTGCCAAGAGAGAAAGGGCGCTTACCTGATTTGGCTGACTTCCAGAACGTGCTCAATGCGCTGTTTGCGACCGCTCCAGATGTACTTGTAATGAGCCCCTTGCAGCGGAATTGTCACCGCCCTGGGTTTGAAAGCCGCGACGCATTCACCGCCCGCATCCCTGACACTTTTATACAACAGTCCGTTGCTTCCGGCCTCCCTGAGCGCTTTTGCAAATTGCTGGGGGGCCGCATAGTCATCAGCATATAAATGCGCAAATTCTTCGCCCCTGACATCATGCAGTGCCAATGCAACCTTATTGATATAGCAACGCATCGTCAGTTCGGTATCCGGCTCATCCGTCGCCAGCAAGAACTGCTCTCTATGATAGATGGTTTCGGCCAGTGCCGTTTCTAACTCTTTGGCTCCATAATAAACCCCATACTCGCGACCATCGGTAAATCTTGATGCAACGAAAATATGCGTAAACGCGGCCATCACGGGTGACGATCCCGGGCCGGAAATTCGTTCCTCGACGGGGATCAGCGCTAAGTCGCCCGCCTCCTCTCTAAGACGATCATTCGTTAAGGATTCCAGCGCCCAAACAATTTCCAGATCCTCGGGGTTTGCAACGTTTTCAAACAAATCGATTGGCGGAAAATGGCTGGGAACGAGCCGGTGTAACTTGTCCCATTCCGGAATAAGGGTGCTAACCTCGTTGGGCATCAAGGTATCTCCGCATATCGCTCAAGTGGATCACGCTACCTTTTAACATAAACGCCAATGCAGATTCACCGTTGAATGCCTTATTCGGTTTTTGCGGCCAGGCGTCGGCTTGCTCCCTTGTAGGAAACAAGATCCCCAGAGCTTTATAAATCCCCATGACATAGGAAATGCGCTCTAAGGTGTCCACCGACAAACTGGAGACCTTACCCTTTTTCCAGTTATAAAAAGTGGATTCCGCAGGCTTGCCAAGCAAGACCATTTGGTCCCTCGCTTTAACATGCCACGCATTCATGATGTTAAAAAACACCGAAAGTGCAACCTGGGCGGTCTTTTCCGGATTTTGCGCTAACACCGCTTGCTCTGATGCAGACATAGTTCGACTCTCCACATAGGATCACCCTGTAAATATACTCCACACACAGAGTTTAAACAACATTTTCACCACACAAAGAGAAAATAATGAAAAGACAGGCGCCAATATTAAACAAAAATACAGTGAGACCGGAACCTTTCCTCCTTGCCAATCAGCTCGTGTTGAGCCGACGGGAGACAAATGTCGTTACGGTTAGCAAGGCGCAGGACACCCACAAACAGGCTTGCAGCCCGCCGACCTGAAACAGCCAGCCGGACAGTACGGTGCCGAGCAAGCGACCCATGGCGTTCGCCATATAATAGAAACCGACATCCAGCGACACCCCGTCCTTGTCGGCCATGCTGACGATAAGGTAAGAATGCAGCGACGAATTCACCGCAAACACAAAGCCGAACAGCATCAGCCCGCCGAGCACCACCCATTGTATGGCCGAAGGCTCCGTCCAGGAAACACCGAGCCCCAGGGCGATCAGCGCCGGAACGGCTGTCAGCAATGCGGCCCAGCGCAGGGCGTCGCGACCCGACGGCCCCCGGCCGCTGCGTTTATCGGTGCCGTTTATGCCGGTGCTTTTTGTTCCGGTGCTTTTTATTCCAGTAATAAAGGGCGCCAGCGACTGCACGACACCGTAACCTATCACCCACAGCGCCAGAAACGAGCCCACCTGCCAGGCGTCCCAAGCAAAGGCCGTCGCCAGAAACACCGGCAGAGCCACCACGAACCAGACGTCGCGGGCCGCAAACAGGCAAAGGCGCGCCGCCGAGAGAATATTGATGTCGCGGCTTTTCGAAAACAGCTCGCGAAACTTGGCCTTGTTTTTGGCCTTGCCGAGATCCTGTTTCAGCAGCCAAAGGCTCAACAGCCACACCAGCGAAAGCACCGCCAGCATGGCGAGCATGGCACCCTGAAAACCGAGCCAGGTCAAAAGCGCGCCGCCGAGAAAGAACCCTACGCCCTTGAGGGCATTTTTCGAGCCGGTCAGGATCGCCACCCACTTGTACAGGGTGCCCTCGGCGTTTTGCGGCACCAGCAACTTGATCGCGCTTTTGGCGCTCATCTTGTTGAGATCCTTGGCAATCCCGGAAAGCGCCTGAGCCGCCATCACGTAGGCGACACCGAGGTATGCGTCCCCCGCGGCCAGCATGCCGAGCGCCACGACCTGCAGCATCAGTCCTAGGTTCATGGTTTTATTGAGCCCGAGCCGAGCCCCGAGCCAGCCGCCGACCAGATTGGTCACCACACCGAAGAACTCGTAAACAGAAACAGCATGGCGATGGCCAACGGGCTGTAGCCGAGCTGGTGGAAATACAACACCACCAGCATGCGCAATGCGCCGTCGCTCAGGGTAAAGGCCCAGTAATTGCCGGTAATGACAAGATACTGGCGCAGCGCCGGGGTTAAGCCTGCAAACATCTGTGTACTCCGTTACGCCTTGTCGGCCAAACCGACCATGCGCGCCAGCTCAGCGGTGCGGTTGGCGTATCCCCACTCATTGTCATACCAGGCGTAGATCTTCACCTGGGTGCCGTTCACCACCATGGTCGAAAGCGCATCGATGATGCTGCTGCGCGGATCAGTTTTGTAGTCGATGGACACCAGGGGACGCTCTTCGTAGCCGAGAATGCCCTTAAGATCACCCGCGGCCGCCTCCTTAAACCAACCGTTGATTTCATCGGGAGTGGTTTCTCGCGCCACCTCGAACACGCAATCGGTGATCGAGGCGTTCGCCAGCGGCACCCGTACCGCATGGCCGTTCAGCTTGCCCTTCAGTTCGGGGAAGATATGGGTGATGGCGGTGGCCGACCCGGTGGTGGTGGGAATAAGGCTCATGCCGCAGGCGCGGGCCCGGCGCAGATCCTTGTGCGGCGCGTCGAGTATCGTCTGGGTGTTGGTGATGTCGTGAATGGTGGTCATGGAACCGTGTTTGATGCCGATTTTTTCCAGCAACACCTTCACCACCGGCGCCAGGCAGTTGGTGGTACAGGATGCGGCGGTCACGATTGCGTGCGTTTCCTTGTCGTAGAGATGGTCGTTGACCCCCATCACCACGTTCAGCACGCCCTCTTCCTTCACCGGGGCGGTCACCACCACGCGTTTCACGCCCTGCGCCAGATAGGCATTCAGCAGTTCGGTGCTTTTCATCTTGCCGGACGCTTCGATCACCAGATCGCAGCCCGACCAGTCGGTCTCGCCGATGGCCTTGTTGGCGGTGCAGGCAATGCGCTTGCCGTCGATTATCATGTCGCTGCCGTCGGCCATTGCCTCGTGGTGCCAGCGCCCGTGCACCGAATCGAAGGTGAGCAGGTGGGCCAGGGTGTCGGCGTTACCGGCCGGATCGTTGATCTGCACGAATTCCACCTCGGGCCAGTCGAACGCCGCGCGCATTGCCAGGCGTCCCATGCGGCCGAAACCGTTGATCCCTATTTTGATAGTCATGATCTGTTCCTTTTAGCAGGTATTAAAACGTTACTAGTTTAGTTTGTTTGGCAGCATATATTGCTGCGTTCGGGACGTTGTCCCATGGCGTTAAGACGCGCGGTTTCCTCCGCCAGCCAGGCCGTATGCGCCTCGCTTGCCCGTGCAATCAGGTCGTTCGCCCACTCGGGCAAAGCGCTATTCAGGCTGTAATGAACCCATTGCCTGTCTTTCCTGTCGCTCAGCAGGCCGCCTTTTCTCAGCTGCGCCAGATGCCGGGAAATTTTAGGCTGGCTGATATCGAGCGCCGCCATCAGTTCGCACACGCACAACTCTCCCTGCTGCGCTATCAGCAGCACGGATTTCAGCCGGGTGTCATCGGCCAGGCATTTAAAAAACAAAACGGGATCCATAGGCTCTCCCTGATAGTGAAACGCGTAAAATATATATGAAATTCGTTATATATGGAATATCGAATATAAATATCATCTCCGCAGCTAACTAAACGACTACGGCCCGAAGTGCTTATGCGCTTCGGGCCGTTCTTTCATTTAAGGGTGAAGGCTGGATTCAGGCTCAGGGGCACGAACCCGAGATGTAATATCCCGGGGCGGTTTGCGCCAACGTGCTGGTGTAGAAGGTATTGTAGAGCCCTAAATTGTCTCCCGAACCCAGTGCATAGGCGTACGAACCGTCGGTGGTGGCGCGACTGG
The DNA here is from genome assembly GCA_050288805.1 of Pseudoalteromonas sp. Taxonomy (GTDB): domain Bacteria; phylum Pseudomonadota; class Gammaproteobacteria; order Enterobacterales; family Alteromonadaceae; genus Pseudoalteromonas. The sequence continues at coordinate 864 of JBNKEN010000301.1, read as the reverse complement.
CCTGGACATGGGCGTAATTGCTGGAAGTGGTTTCGCTGCACACAAAATCGCCATCGGGTGTGCTGTCGCAAACGTTACCGATACCATCGCCGTCGTTATCGGCCTGATCCGCATTGGCAATCGCCGGGCAGTTGTCGACGCTGTCGGCAATGCCGTCTCCGTCGCCGTCCGCCACCGAGCCGTCGGGCGTGCTGTCACAAGCGTTGCCGATGCCGTCGCCGTCGTTGTCGGCCTGATCCGTATTGGCAATCGTCGGACAGTTGTCGATGCTGTCGGCGATGCCGTCCCCGTCACCGTCGGGATCACTCGGGGTTGTGTTCTGGCAGGCTTGGGTCGGACCCGCACAGCTGGAATCGCCGTCGGCAATCCAGCGACACTGGTCGGTGCCCGCCGGGTATTCGCGCATGGTGAATTCCGCGGTGCCGAACGCCAGATAGCAGGCCGAATAGCCCACTCCCCAGGTGATATGTCCCTGGTTGATATGCAGGTTGTAATCGCCTGTGACCCCTGCATCTATGGTGAATTGAACGCTGTCGCTTGAGCTCAGCGCCGTGTCGTCGGTGGCCGTAACCGTTGCCGTATTCGCTCCGCCCGGCAGGCCGCATTGCTCGGCGAAGTACTGGCTGCCGTTGACCGTCGCCGTCACGTTGCCACCGGCAAACGCAACCACCACGCCGCCGAGGTTCTGGTTAATGTCGATCACCGTGCCGCTCACGGTGGCGCACTGGCCCGCAACGCTGGCGTTGATATTGCTGAGCGTCGGTGCCGTAGCGGGAGGCTCCGGGCCGACGCGGGTTGTCAGCGAAACGGCATCGCCGTTTTTCCCTTCGTTGTCGGTGGCCACCGCCGTCACCTGATAAAGAC
>JBNKEN010000300.1:0-2436 GCA_050288805.1 Pseudoalteromonas sp. | reverse complement strand
ATTGTATTTTGGCGCCGAGCGAACAGGAGCTGCCCTTCCCTGGCGACGAAAAAGCCTGTATTCGATGCAGCGCCTGCGCCGATGCCTGTCCGGCATCGCTGTTGCCTCAGCAGTTGCAATGGTTTGCTAAAACCAAGGAATACAACAAGCTGGCCGAGCACAACCTGTTCGACTGTATCGAGTGCGGCGCCTGCAGCTTTGTCTGCCCGAGCGAAATTCCCCTGGTGCAGTATTATCGCGTGGCCAAGGCAGAAATTCGCGAGCAGCAGATAGAACAAATCAAATCGGAACGCGCCCGCGAACGCTTCGAAGCCCGTAATGAGCGCCTCGAACGCGAACAGGCAGAACGTCAAAAACGCCATAGCCGCAGCACACCGGCACGCCCGAAGGCCGAAGAGCAACAAAAGATTGCCGATGCCCTGGCCCGCGTGAAAGATCAAACGGACGAGAAATCCGCCGTGGCGGCTGCGATTGCCCGCGCCAAGGCGAAAAAACAAGGTGAAGAACCCGACAACAGCGAAGTCGCCAAGCTAAGAGCCGAGCGCAAGGCCGAAGCCCAGCGCTACAAGGAACAAAAGCAGCAGGAGGTATCCGCCGCAACGGAACCTGCAGGCGACGACAAAAAGGCCGCTGTGGCCGCCGCCATCGCCCGCGGCAAGGCCAAAAAGGTCGCCGCCGAAGGCAATGCAGACGCCGAACCGGCCGACGTCAATAAGCCCGATGCGACACCTAAGAGCGATGCAGACAATAAAAAGGCCGCCGTGGCCGCCGCCATCGCCCGCGCCAAGGCGAAAAAGGCCGCCGCCGCTGAGCATACCGACAGCGAGCCCGCAGAGGCTGATGAAGACGTAGCGCGCGCCGCTGAGGAAACAGCGCCGCAAAGCGACGCTGACAAGAAAAAATCCGCCGTGGCCGCCGCCATTGCTCGCGCCAAGGCGAAAAAGGCCGCACAGGCTAAATCGGAGGACACCGACAAGTGAGCACCCTAAACATGCTAAGTTCACCCTATGATCACAGTCAGAAATCCCTGACTCGGGTGATGCTCACCGTGATCCTGGCGACCATTCCGGGGCTTGCAACGCTGGTCTATTTCTTCGGCACCGGCGTCTTAATTCAACTGGCGTTGGCCCTGATCACCGTATCGCTGGCCGAAGCCGCCGTGCTAAAGCTGCGTAAACGGGCCGTCTGGCCGACCCTCAAGGACGGCAGCGCCTGGCTGACCGGGGTACTGCTGGCGTTGTGTATTCCGCCGCTCTCGCCCTGGTGGGTGATTGTAATTGGCTCGCTGTTCGCCATCGTGATCGTCAAGCAACTCTATGGCGGCCTGGGTTTCAACCTGTTCAATCCTGCCATGGCAGCCTATGTGCTGCTGCTGGTGTCGTTTCCGGTTCAGATGACCTCCTGGCTGCCGCCGGAGCAATTGCTGGCGCAACCCGTCTCCTTCGGCGATCAACTGGCGCTGGTGTGGAGCGGTTTCAGTCAGGGCGGCTTCAGCCTGGAACAGGTGCGCAGCGGTATCGACGGCGCCACCATGGCCACGCCGCTCGACACCATCAAAACCGATGTCGCCCACGGCATGACGGTGCTTGAAAGCATGCAAAAGCCGGTGTTTACCGCCTGGTCGGGGATCGGCTGGGAATGGGTTAACTTTGCCTTCCTGCTTGGCGGCCTTGTCATGCTGCAACAGCGCATCATCAGCTGGCATATTCCGTTCGGCTTTTTATTCACCCTGGCACTTTGCAGCAGCCTGGGCTATATGCTGTCGCCGGGCACAGAACCCGGCGCCGTATTCCATTTTTCAAGCGGCGCAACCATGCTCGGGGCCTTCTTTATCGCCACCGATCCGGTTTCCGCCGCCACCACGCCGCGTGGACGCCTGATCTACGGCGCGCTGATAGGCCTGCTGGTTTACCTGATCCGCAGCTTCGGCGGCTATCCCGATGCGGTGGCGTTTGCCGTGTTGATCATCAATATGGTGGTGCCGCTGATAGACTACTACACCCAACCACGTACCTACGGTCACGGAGCATCGCGATGATCCTATCTTCCATGTCGAAAAACGGCGCGCTGCTCGCCGCGTTCGCCCTGCTGACAACCGGTGCGGTCGCCCTGGTAGAGCAGTTTTCCGCGCCGCATATTAAGCTTCAGGAAAAGAAACAACTGGTCGGTATGCTGCAGCAGGTGATGCCGCAAGATGATTACGATAATGAACTCTATCTCGACTGTGTTCAGCTCAGCGACCCGCAACTCGGTCCCGGCACGCACACCGCTTACCGGGCGCGCAAACAGGGTCGTCCGGTCGCGCTCGTCGTCGAGAGCACAACACCCAACGGCTATAGCGGCAATATCGATTTGCTGAGCGCCGTGTACCGCGACGGCACCGTCGCCGGCGCCAGGGTTATCAAGCACAACGAAACCCCGGGTCTTGGCGACAAG
>JBNKEN010000299.1:0-4887 GCA_050288805.1 Pseudoalteromonas sp. | reverse complement strand
TCGGGTGACACCCATGCCGCCGCCGGGGGCTACTACCGTTCAGATCACTTCGCGTTTGCCAATATGGGCGTCCCGGCCATGTACGCCGGTGGCGGTACCGAACCCAGTGATGAAGAAACGGCAAATTACCGTAAGCGCATGGGACTGGTGCTACGCGGCTGCTACCACCAGGCCTGCGATCGTTACCGCGACGAATGGGACCTCTCAGGCGCAATTCAAGATCTGCAACTGTTTTACCAGGTCGGCTTCGACGTTTCGCAAAGCAAGGACTGGCCGAAATGGTATCCCCAGTCTGAGTTTCAGCGGAAAAATTAAAAAAGGCGCCTAGAGCGCCTTTTTTATTGCTTAGATATTTAAGCCACTTCGGCCAACATTTTCGGGTTGTCGCCGTAATCGTTTTCACCCTGTTGGCTGTCCTGAATAAGGAAGATCAACAGGATCAGGCCACCGATGATTGGTAACAGTGCGATCAGCTGCCACCAGCCGCTGCGGCCGGTATCGTGCAATCTGCGCGCCGCCATTGCAATGCTCGGCACCAGCATCCCGATTGCGAACAAACCGCTTAGCAGCATGCTGCCCATCATACCGTCTACTACGCTCAATACCACGTAAATAATGAGGTAGAAGAGGATAAACATCCAGTACGCCTTGCGGCGGATACGGCCTTGAAAATCGGCGTAGTGACGCAGCGCGTCGATAAAGTATTCCATGTTCACTCCTTCGTGTGAATTGTTCCGTATTTTCCTGCGTGCCTGTTAAAGCAACATATTGATTCTATGTCTAATTGGCATAAAAAAACCAGCCTCTCGACTGGTTTTTTTTAATGCATTAACGCATCGCCATAATCATTTTGACCGGGTTTTCCAGGTAATCCTTCCAGAGATTATTGAAACGGGCGATGGTGCCGCCGTCGATAACCCTGTGATCCCCCGACCAGCTGATCTGCATGATAGAACGGGCCTCTACCTCACCCTTGGCGTTAAAGCGCGGCAACTGCTGCACCTTGCCAAGACCCACAATCGCCACTTCCGGTTTATTGATGATCGGGGTGGTGGTGGTTCCACCAAGCACACCGATGTTGGAAATAGAGATGGTGCCGCCTTTGAGATCCGTCGGCGAAACGCGTCCTTCACGGGCGCTTTCCGTCAAGCGTGTCACCTCGTTGGCAACATCCACTATGCTCTTAAGCTGACATTGCTTGACGTTAGGCACCAACAGACCGACCTTGGAATCGACCGCCATACCGATGTTATGGTCGTCAAAGAAGGTTTGCTCGGTGCAATCATCATTAACCTGGCTGTTAAGGGCCGGATATTCTTTCATCGCCAGCGACAATGCCTTGATAAAGAAAGGCATCATGGTGAGTTTTACACCCTGCTTTTGATACTCGTCCTTCATTTGCAGGCGTAGCGCAATCAGATCGGTAAGGTCGATTTCATCACTGTAAGTAAAGTGAGGAATGGTCGATACCGAGGCCATCATCTGTTTTGCCATCGCCGCTTTCACGCCGCGAATGGCCTCAACGCGAGTGCCACCGGCCGCAATCGGAGCCGCTGCGGCTGACGGCTGAGTTGCCAGTTGTGACGCGCTTACTTGACCGCCCTGCTGATACGCCAACAGGTCTTCTTTCAGTACACGGCCGTTTTTGCCTGAACCGGCAACCAGCGAAATATCGATATCCATTTCACGGGCGCGGCGGCGCACCGCAGGCGATGCAACCGCTTTACCGCTTGGCTTAGCAGTATCGGCGACAGAAGTACTGGCTGCCACAGGCGTCGAAGCGACTGCCTGCTCGGCAACCGCGGACACCTGCTCACCCTCACCGGCGACAGACATCTGGAACAGGGGGCTGTGAACCTTCGCGATATCACCCTTTTGGTAATACAGCTTCATCACGGTACCGTCGTATTTCGCCGGGATCTGCACCAGCGCCTTGTCGGTCATTACGTCACAAACGGCCTGATCTTCCTTGATTTCGTCACCTTCGGCGACCAGCCATTCGACGATTTCACATTCGACGATCCCTTCACCGATATCCGGCAGGATAAAGTCTTCAAGACGGCCTGCGCCGCCAGCTGCAGGTGCAACGCTTTGTGAGGGAACCTCTGCAGGCGTTGACGGCGCCTCACCGGCGACATCCATGGCAAACAGCGGTGCGTGCACCTTGGCGATATCACCCTTTTGGTAATAAAGTTTGGTGATCACGCCGTCGTGTACCGCGGGGATCTGCACCAGCGCTTTGTCGGTCATTACATCGCATATAGGCTGATCTTCTTTAACCGTTTCGCCTTCCGCCACCAGCCATTCGACCACCTCACACTCGACGATACCTTCGCCGATATCCGGTAGAATAAAATCTTTTGCCATGACAGCTCCTTAAAACTCAACCGCTTGCTTAATGGCTTCGAACACCTTTAGGGCGTCCGGTACATATTCTTTTTCCAGCGCCAGCGGGTAAGGCGTATCCAGGCCACACACACGGGCAATCGGTGATTCCAGATGGAGGAAACATTCTTGCTGGATAGTGGCGACGATTTCCGCGCCGAAGCCGTTGGTAATAGGCGCTTCGTGGCTCACTACCAGGCGACCGGTTTTAACCACCGATTTGGCAACGGTTTCAACATCCCACGGCAGGATGCTGCGAAGGTCAATCAGCTCAACGCTGATCCCTTGCTCTTTCGCCTTATCTGCGGCGGCCTGTACGATTTCCATCTGGGCGCCCCAGGCAAGTACGGTTACATCCGTGCCTTCCTGAACCACCTCGGCCTTACCGAGTTCTATGCTGTAATCTTCTTCCGGCACTTCGCCGACCGACGCACGATACAGGCGTTTCGGTTCAAAGAAGATCACCGGGTTGTCGTCCTGAATCGCCGCGCGCAACAAACCTTTCGCCTGCTGCGGGTTACGGGGAACAACGATTTTAAGACCCGGGGTATGGGCGAAATAGGCTTCCGGCGACTGCGAATGATACAGACCACCGGCGATACCGCCGCCGTAAGGTGTACGAACAGTCAGCTTGCCGACGTTAAACTCGTTGCCGCTGCGGTAGCGGAACTTGGCGGATTCATTCACTATCTGGTCGAACGCAGGGAAAATATAATCGGCGAACTGCACCTCGGCGATCGCCGGAGCACCAAAGGCCGCAAGGCCATTGGCAAAACCCAGAATACCCTGCTCGGTCAGCGGCGTGTTGAATACACGATGCTTACCGTATCTTTCCTGCAAGCCGGAAGTCGCGCGGAATACGCCGCCGAAATAACCGACGTCTTCACCGAAAATACAGGCCAGATCATTCTCTGCCATGGTGATATCAAGCGCCGAATTGATCGCTTGCAACATGTTCATTTGAGCCATTATTTCAGTCTCCCTGCCGTCGTCGGATACGCATCCGGGTATTTCTTGATGTGCGCCTTAAGTTCTTCGTACTGCTTCTGCAGGCTTGGGATCGGCGTGTCGTATACGTCGCTGATCAGTTCTTCAAGCTCCGGCTTGGCAATCTTTTCGGCCACCTTCACGGCATCGAGGATCTGTTCGCGGATCGCTTCGATTTCTTTCTCGTCGGCCGCTTCGTCCAACCAGCCTTGCTTGACCAGGAAACGACGGAAACGGGCAACCGGACATTCTTCGCGATGCTTGGCTTCTTCGTCCTTAGAACGATAGCCGCTCGGGTCGTCAGACGTTGAGTGAGCGCCCAGGCGGTAAGCGATACTTTCAATCAGCACGGGTTCGCCGGTTTGTGTGGCGATTTCGCGGGCCTTGCTGGTCGCAGCAAACACCGCGAGCGCATCGGCGCCGTCAACACGAATGGTCTTGATACCATAACCAACGCCACGGGCCGCAATGCCGTCACCGGCAAACTGCTCGTCGGCAGGCGTCGAAATCGCGTAGCCGTTGTTACGGGCGAAGAAGATAACCGGCGCCTTGTGAACCGCCGCCATGTTAAGACCGGCGTGGAAATCCCCTTCCGATGCCGCACCTTCACCGAAATAACAGATGGTGATGTTATCTATGACGGAAGCCAGCTCGCCGCTCGCCTTGTCGATATGCTTGAGCTTTTGCCCGTAAGCATGACCGGTCGCCTGCGGGATCTGAGTCCCCAGCGGCGATGAGATGGTCATATAGTTGAGTTCGCGGCTACCGTAGTGGATTGGCATCTGGCGACCCTTACCCAGATCTTTCTCGTTGGAGAACATCTGGTTCATAAACTGCTCGAGGGTGAAGCCACGATAATGCAGCGCAGCCTGTTCACGGTACTGAGCCATGATCATGTCGCCCTGGTCGAGGGCCGCGGCGCTGGCAGTCACTGCCGCTTCTTCACCGAGGCACTGCATATAGAAACTTAAACGGCCTTGGCGCTGGGCTGCCTGCATACGTTCATCCAGTGCGCGGATAAAACGCATGGTGTGATAAATGCGCAGCGCAGTATCTTTATCGATATCGGGCATCGAGGCGTCTTTATACACCTCACCCTGTTCATCAAGGATCTTGAGCGTTGGAATGTCGAGGGCATGACCGTCGATAAACTCGAGGCGGTGGCTCACGCTCTGCGATATGTTATTTGGGTTGCTCATAACCTACCTTCTTTCGTTGTCAAAGGCTTGAATCACTCTGGCGTCACAACGTTTAGCCCATGCATTTATTTTTGTCTTAGGGCATAAATTGTGCAGATATATCATTCAAGTTAAATTAAAGCTGTTGACACTTTACGTTAACGTAAAGGCATATTCAACTAATGATAGACGAAAGTGCTGTGCTTTTGAGCAAATCGCTGGCAACTAAATTATACGCCTCGCCAGCCCTTGCAGGGTAAGGGCTGGCAAGTTCAAGGAGAGGTCCGATCAGATCAAGTTTTCGCTCGCGTCGAGGGGGATCACGGTTAAAAGCGCC
>JBNKEN010000298.1:0-3975 GCA_050288805.1 Pseudoalteromonas sp. | reverse complement strand
CAGAATGCTTAACGGATTTAAATAAAAAAGTATAAGCGGCTTAATTGCCGCTTATAAATCACGGCAAAAGAACACATCATACAAAATCAATTACATCTACAATCTCGGCAACGGCGTCTCTACCCACAATAATCGGCAGGGCTAACCCAACTTTTTTAGGCTATTTTCTACTTAAGGATATCCAGAGTATTCATCACATGAAAAAACAATCTCTGATGCTGTTTTTCATTGGTAGTTCTATTGGTTTTTCAGCTATCGCCGACGACAATTCTACAGACTTGTTTTCACTCAGCCTGCAGGAATTGATAGATATACAAGTGATAGGGCCTACCCGGACACGGCTTAGTTTAAGTGAAACGCCAGCAGCAATCAGTGTTTATACCCAGAGTGAAATTCGTCATCTCGGAGTGCGTTATCTTGACGAACTGGCAAGTAGGGTCCCGGGATTTCAGTCGCAAAGAGTAAGCGAGTCCAGTGTCGCGTATTCAGTCGGCGCAAGGGGGCGGCGTAATAACGTACAGTCCAGTGAAATCTTAGTGATCATTGACGGACGCAACGTGACTGATCCGCGGACCGGGGCGTTTGACGCCTTGTTTAAACGCTATCCTTTATACGGAGTAAAACGCATCGAATTCATCAGGGGCCCGGGGTCGGCGCTCTATGGTGCAAATGCGTACAGTGGTGTCATTAATATAGAGACTTTGTCCGGCAACAACGAAATAATCGCCGAGGCCGGCGGCCATGAACACATAGGCCTGACAGCAATGTTCGCTCGGAAACTCGGTGATTGGACCCTCGACATACACGCCAAGGGAGATACTACAGGAGGCGAGCGATATGCATTGGCTTTTGAACGTGACCAAGCGGCACAAAAATATATAACGCGAGATCCTAACACCCGAGTTCTTATCGATATCAAATTAGCCGACGAGAATACCTTGCTTGGCTTTACAAAAAATTATGTGAGAAGCACAGATTTCTATGTACTTTCTCGCGCAAACAATGACGTGAACGATATCGATACAAACGCGCAGCAATTTTATTTTCGCCAAAGGTTTAATTGGTACCCGGATATTGCTACGGAACTGTCGCTTTCTCATATAGGTAATAAAATTGATATTAACGCCGAACTGGCCTCTGTATCCGACATATCCCGTATCAGTGCTCCCGAAGGAACCGAAGGGCTGTTTGCCAGGGGAGAGTTGGACGGCGAGTCTTACCAGATAAAACTCCACAACGATTGGGTTGTTAACGACCAGTTTGATTTACAGTTCGGAGTCGAGTGGAAAAAAGAAATAGAAAAAAAAGCCGAAGCGGCGACGAATTACGATCTGGTCGCGCTGGTTGAAGGCCAGTTTCCCGTATCCTATTTCGGCGCTGGCTCTGCGCTTTACAAGGTCGGATTGGAAGGTAAACGACATATCAGTTCCATATACGGGCAATCTATATATAAGCTCACGGATGACACAAATTTTATATTTAGCGCCAGATTTGATGATTTCAGCGACACAGGAAGCAAACTGAACCCGAGAATCGGCGTAGTGCACATGCTTAATGATAATAACAGCCTAAAATTGCTTTATGGTGAAGCGTTTCGTGCACCTTCACTTTCCGAAACCCAGTTGATCAACAATCCCGTAGTACTTGGCAATATCGATTTAACGCACGAAACGGTCAAAACCTGGGATCTGATTTGGTTTTATGAAAATAATCAAAATCTGGTCACGGCAAACTGGTTCAGCAACAGATATACCCACCCTATACGCGCTGAGTTGTTGCCCCAAAGCGCGATATTGAAATACCAGAATGTCGGCAGCGAGAATTCTCAAGGACTTGAAGTCGAGGCCAGCAGGCAATTTAACGAACGCGTTCTGGTGAGGGCGAGCGCTGCTTATTTGTATGAGTTACCCGACAGCGCCTTCCGTGAGTCGGATTTAACCGGAAGCTTCTCAATCAATTACGAGCGGCACCCGTGGGATATCAATATCAGCGGCGTGTTTCGCGGAAAACGCGAACATCGGTTTGAAGAAGGACGATATACCCTGAGCCCGAATTGGCAGGTTGACGGCAATATAATGTACCATTTTAACGAATCAGTGACGCTTGGGGTAAATGTCACGAACATTTTCGACAGCAGGAGCTACAGCTCAGAACTCGGCAATTTGTTACCTTATGGTGTAATCAATCCCGGCCGCCGGGCCGACCTCGTTCTGAGTTGGCAATTTTAAAAACTACAGCACCATGGCGGCAATCCAACCGGCAATCAACAGCGGGATATTGTAGTGAATAAAGGTTGGCACGACCGTATCCCAAATATGGTCGTGCTGCCCGTCGGCGTTGAGCCCCGCGGTAGGGCCCAGGGTAGAGTCAGAGGCGGGAGAGCCTGCATCACCGAGCGCACCGGCCGTACCGACAAGGGCCGCTGTGGCCATAACGGAAAACCCCATTTCAAGGCTTAACGGAACAAACAGGGTGGCGATGATGGGCACGGTGGAAAACGAGCTACCGATCCCCATGGTGATAAGTAGACCTACCGAGAGGATAAGCGCCGCGGCAAGGGGTTTGTTGCCTGCAATAAGTCCGGTTGCACCGTCAACCAAAATAGCGACGTCGCCGGTTGCTTTCATTACGGATGCAAACCCCTGGGCAGAGATCATGATAAAACCTATCATGGCCATCATGGCGACACCCTGGCTGAACACGTCACTGGTCTGCTCCCATTTTACAACGCCGAACAGGCTGAAAATCATAACGCCGGTCAGCCCGCCCAATATCATCGATCCGCTGGCATTTTGGGCTATCAGGGAGGCGATAATCGCCGCGATACCGACGACCAGCACCTTTTGCGGATTGTCTACCTTGACCGACTGGGCTTCTTTTTCGAGCCTCGCTTGCGGATAATCTCTCGGTTTGCGATAGCTGTAAAAAACCGCGATCAGCAAACCTGCCACCATACCGCAGGCGGGGATGATCATGGCAGACGGCACCGAACTCGCGGCAATTTCAAGGCCGTTGTCAGTAAGGTTTTTATGCAGAATCGAATAAAGATAAATACCGCCGAAACCGTACGGCAACACCATGTAAGAGGTTGCAAGTCCGAAGGTCAGGATACAGGCGACGGCGCGGCGGTCTATCCGCAGTTTATTGATCACCACAAGCAAGGGCGGGATCAAAATCGGAATAAACGCGATATGCACGGGAACCAGATTTTGTGATGCAATCGAACAGGCAAGAATTACGGTAAGCAACAGATACCCCAAACGTTGCTCACTTTGTTGCGATGCTGCACCGTTTACCTTGGAGAGCAATTTGGCTGCCAAAATCCGGGTTAATCCAGACTTGGAAATAGCAACAGCGAAGGCGCCGAGCATTGCATAACTGAGGGCGATTTCTGCACCGCCGGACAAGCCGTCATTAAATGCGCTGACCGTATTTTCCAGGGACATACCGGCGACCAGTCCGGCAACAAGGGCGCTCAGGGTCATCGCAACAATTACATTAATGCGAACCAAGGTGAGTGCCAGCATAAGCACGACACCGATTACAACTGCATTCATTGGCTTCTCTTTATTGTTTTTATTATCTCGTTAACGAGGTCTTTTGCCTGTTTGCTTTTTTGTTTATCAAGCGGCTGCGATTGATAGCGAACCCGGCTGTAGAGGGAGATAAAACCGTCGAACAAACAAGCCCGTTCCGGGTATTTTTTCGATAATAACGCACAATACTCTGTCGGGGTAGTACCGGGCGTGAAATCTATGCCGACATCGCTTGCGGCCTTGCAAAGGCGGTAAAATTGTTTGTTTAATGCATCACCATTAACGGCGCGGTTTTTGCGCGCTATATAAAAAAAATAGACCGCCAGCAGCAACGCGGCACACGAAATGGCCACAATCGCGCCGGTACTTAGTGAAGCGCTGCCGAACCAACGACTAAAAAGCCCGCGCTGGCGCTCGGAGTTATAACCGAGCACCCAAC
>JBNKEN010000297.1:0-6330 GCA_050288805.1 Pseudoalteromonas sp. | reverse complement strand
GACCGGCTGGACGATGAGAATGCCGGAAACCTGCTGGGGGATGCGGATCTGGTGATCGACTGCAGCGACAACTTCTCCACCCGCTACCTTATCAACCGGGTTTGCGCCGCACGTTCCTTAGTGTTGGTCGCCGGGGCTGCGCAGGGAGAGAGCGGTCAGGTGATGGGATTCGATTTTCGCAGCGCCGATTCGGCCTGTTATCACTGCCTGTTTCCCGAAAGTCCCCGGCAGACTCCCCTCAATTGCGCCAACGCCGGGGTGTTCGCTCCGCTACTCGGTATGGTGGGGGCGATGCAGGCGCAGTTGGCACTTAATTACCTGCTAGGCCATCAACAAGGCGGCCTGCTGCGAACCCTGAATGCATCGGGGCTCGAACAGCGGGCGTGGGAGCTTACGCGCGACTCGGCGTGTCCGGTATGCCGCTCTTCGCCGGTTGGCTGTCCTTGAGGATCGACATTTTCGGCGGTTGCAGTGAGATCACCCGCTCGCCCTGTTGCGGCGGCTTGTCCATGTCGGTGACCACGATCCTGAGTTTATTGTCCGCATCCAGGATAAACAGCGGAATGGCCTCAGGGTTAACCTCGCGAAACTGATCCCAGCCGAATTCCTCCGAAATACGGGTCGAGCTGACCTTGCCGCCCTTGGCTATCAGACTGCTGAGGCGCGCATAAGCACCGTTGTCGCCGAACAATATCTGGCGTTTGAGAAAAGTGGCGCTGTCCTTGTTGGCCTTGGCGTGTACTTCCGACGAACGCAGGGAAAAGACCTTTTCGTCGCCGAACAGGTGGGAGAAATACTGGATCCCCAGAGCGTTGTGATGGCGGTTGGGTGACAGCGCCAGTACCGACTTGATGCCGGTCAGCGGCAAATAACGCTCCGCGTGTTCCGACTGCGGGTTGCCGTAATAACAGGGCAGTCCGTCCATGCGCGCCATCTTGCAGTTTTCCCACGCCGGATCGGAAAGGTAAACGTCGACGTCCTGATCCTTGAGGCCCTTGGCGATGGCGCGGGCCACATGGTTGGCGCCGATGATCAGTATGGTCGACGGCGCCGGTTGGCGAACCCCGAGCAGACGCGCGAGCGGAATGGCGGTGAGGCTGTTGAGTACCACGGTAACTATGATCACGGTAAAAATCAGCGGCACGATTTTTTCAGCATCGACAATGTTCGCTTCGGCCATGCTGAGGGCGAATACCGAACCGACGGCGGCCGCGACGATACCGCGGGGCGCTATCCAGGCCAGCACCAGGCGACTTTTCAAAGGCAGGTCGCTGCCGCGGGTGGAAATGGCGATGTTAAGCGGGCGAGCGATCAGCAATACGCTGGCGATAAACAGAAATACACCTGCATCCAGCTGCAGCAGGTCGCTCAGCTCCAGGCGCGCGGCAAGCAAGATAAACAGGCTGGAGATCAGTATCATGGAGAGGTTCTCCTTGAACTCCAGCACGGAATCGAGTTCGAGATCGTCCTGGTTGGCGAGCCAGATCCCGTATACGGTGACGGCCAGCAGGCCCGACTCTTCGCTGAGCTGATTGGAGGCGGTAAAGCAGGCCAGCACCAGGGCCAGAATGCCGAATTTATGCAGCTCGAACGGCAGCCATTCGCGGCGGATCAGGGTGGTGGTGAGCCAGCCACTCAGTACACCGAGGGAGAAGCCGACGGTCAGGGTTTTAAACAGGGCAATCAGGGTGTGGCTGATAACATCGCTTTGCCCGACCAGCATGATGGCTTCGAAAACCAATACCGCAAACAGCGCGCCGATGGGGTCGATAACGATGCCTTCCCAGCGCAGCACCCGGTCGATATCCTCGGTCGGGCGCATGGCGTTGAGCAGCGGGGCGATCACCGTGGGGCCTGTTACAACCAGCACGGCGCCGAGTACGGCGGCGACCCGCCAGTTGAGATCCATAAACCAGTAGGCGGCGAGACTTATCACCAGGCAGGTTATCAGCATGCCGACGGAACAGAGATTGCGCACCACCTTGCCGATGCCCTTGAGTTCTCGGAAGTGCAGGGTCAGCGAGCCTTCGAACAGGATAATGGCAACGGACAGGGAAACCACGGGAAACAAGAGTTCACCGAGCAGGGCGTCCGGGTCGAGCTGGTTGGTGACGGGGCCGAGCAACAGGCCGGTTAGCAATAAAAACAAAATGGCGGGAACCCGAAAGGCCCACGCCAACCACTGAGCCAGGACCGAGCATAAAGCGATTCCGGCGATGTAAACAGCTGACATAATGTCGATTAAACCTCGTTGCTGAGCGGCGCCTTCCCGGGCAAGGTCGTGTCAGGATAGCCGGACTTTTTTACCAGTATATGTAGCGGGAAATAAATTACCACTTTTGTGCGTCGGCGTGGCGGTTGAAATTATTTCGATTTCTGAAGGATAGCTGAGCCGATATGATGTTCTCGGGCTATTAAAAATAGCGCGCCTTAACGGGATTTCGACAGCCCGGAACGCCCCGTTAACCGAACGGGTACCTTGAAACCAGTCAGCGAAGGCGGTTAGTATATTAAAGATCGAAGTTAACTTTGGATGACATTTTCCGATTAGCCCAAGTACCGGGTTAAATACAACAAACCTTTAAAATAACAGTAATCTTTATTACTGGGGAGCGTCAAAACATGCAAAAACTACTCTGGAAACGGATAGTACTGAAGGTTGGAAGCGCCTTGATTGCACCGGATAAAAGCGGCTGTAGCGCACATTATCTGCTGGCAATCGCCCAGTTTATCGTTCGCTGTCGCGCGTCCGGGGTACAGGTAATTCTGGTTTCCTCCGGTTCGGTGGCTGCAGGAGCACATCACTTTTCCCAATCCGGTGAAGTTTCCGTTACCTTGAAAAAGGCCATGGCCGCAGCGGGACAGACCGAAATGATGGCAACCTGGGACAGGTTCTTCGATTTCCCTTCTGCACAAATCTTATTAACCCACGGGGATTTGCGTGATCGCGAGCGATATCAAAGCATTCGCGAGACTATTTTTACCCTGCTGGAGCACGGTGTGTTACCTGTCGTCAATGAGAACGATGCCGTGACCTCTGATGAACTTAAGGTAGGTGACAACGACAATCTGTCGGCGATGGTGGCGGCTGCGGCCGATGCCGATACCTTGGTGATTTTTTCCGATGTAGACGGCCTGTTCGACAAAAATCCCAATCTTCATGCTGATGCGGTACTGCAGACCGAGGTGGCACATATCGACGAACGAGTTTATGCCATGTCAGGCGGTGCGACCAGTGCGGTCGGAACCGGTGGAATGCGCACTAAGGTAGAGGCGGCCGAGAAGGCAACCTCCCATGGCATCGCCACTTACATAGTCAACGGGTTCAAGGAAGAGACGTTTTCCCGCTTGCTGGCGGGGGAAAACCCGGGCAGCCTGTTTCTGCCCTATGAGAAGCCTATGCAGGAAGAGTTGCATTGGATGACCCATACGGCAGCGGCATGCGGTGAAGTGATCATTGGCGATGCATCGACAGAGGTCGCCAACCAGGAATACGACAAGCTGGCGAGCGAGGAAATCGTTGAAGTCAGGGGGGATTTTTCTGCGGGCGATACAGTGTTGCTGCGAAGTCGCGACGGCACCCGGCTGGCGAAGGCCACGAGCAATTACAGCAGCTGTTTATTGAATTTTATCGCCGAAAATGAAGCGGACAAAGGGAATAACGGAATACACAAATCCATCGGGCCGGTTTTGTCTGATGAAGGTATGGCAGTATTGGAGCAATCATGAATCTTATTAAGGAAATCGCAAGCCAGGCGGCGCAAGCGGCCAAACAGCTTGCCTTGCTGAGTACCGAGAAGAAAAACCAGGTACTGGTCGATATGGCGCGAGCGCTGCGTGAAAGTAAGGCGCAAATCCTCGCGGCTAATGCAGAGGATCTGGCCGCTGCACAGGAAAATTCGCTTTCTCCCGCCATGACGGACAGGCTGACCCTCAACGATGCCCGCATCGACGACATGGCGGACGGCATCGAAACCCTGGTCGCTCTCGATGATCCCGTCGGTGTGCGCCGTGAGCTGGGCGTGCGTCCCAACGGCATTCGTATCGGCAAGGTGCGCATTCCGCTCGGCGTGATCTGCATGATTTATGAGGCGCGCCCTAACGTGACCGCCGATGCGGGCGCCCTGTGTTTTAAATCGGGCAACGGCGTCATTTTACGTGGCGGTAAGGAAGCGCTCGCCAGCAGTCTAGCGATTGCCGCCGTGATGCATCGCGTATTGAAGGCCCATGGCCTGCCGGAGGCGCTGATTTCGGTGGTGCCGGATCCTGACCGCACCCTGATGATGGAGCTGATGCAGCAACGTGAGTACATCGACCTGATCATTCCCCGCGGCGGCGAGGGGCTTATCAACTTTGTCACCGAAAACAGCAAGGTGCCGGTTATTCAGCATTTCAAGGGGGTTTGCCACCTGTATGTGGACAAGGATGCCGACGTGGAAATGGCGCTTAATCTGTTGCTCAACGGCAAAACCCAGCGAACAGGCGTGTGCAATGCGCTTGAAGGGCTAATAGTGCACCAAGATATTGCCGAACGATTTTTGCCGTTGGCAGCCATGGCGCTTGAGCGCGAGGGCGTGAAGGTGAATGCCGATAAGGCCTCGCTCGGTTATTTTAATAATGCCACGGAGCTTGCAGACGACGAGTTTGGTGAAGAATACCTGCGGCTTGAAATTGCGGTGCGTACGGTGCCCGATTTTTCAGCTGCGCTGGCCCATATCGACCGATTCGGCAGTCATCATACCGAGGTGATCTGCACAGACAACAAGGAAACCGCGGCGCGCTTCCAGCGGGCGGTGGATGCATCGGTGGTGATGGTGAACGCCTCATCGCGTTTTTCCGACGGCGGCCAGTTAGGGCTCGGCGCGGAAATCGGGATCGCGACCACCAAGCTGCACGCCTATGGCCCCATGGGGCTGGAATCGCTGACGACAGAGAAATACCTGGTCGAGGGCGAAGGGCAGGTGCGGGAATAAATCGCGCCGGAGACAGCAAAATAAGAAATATGAAAAACCGTGCAATTGCACGGTTTTTTATGTCGCATTGATCCTGGCGGGGGATCCGCAGGTCTTTTTCGGACGCGGGACTATACTGGGTAGGGCAGTATCAATGTTCTCCAAACAACCCGAGGAAAGCGAGATGAACAAGTCAAACGTCGTACTGCTTTTAATCACCGTATGTGCCGCCGGGGCACAGGCCGGCGACAAGCAGGCCATGCTTAAGGACGCACTCAGTGCGGCCCCGCCCACCCTACGTGACAAGGTCACCGTGATGGACTGGGAAAAAAACGTATTACAGCAGGGGAGCAGCAATTATACCTGTTTCCCCACGCCTCCCAGCCTGACGGGTGTGGCCCCCATGTGTATGGACGGTCCCTGGATGGAATGGGCCGATGCCTGGAGCAACAAAAAGCCGTTTCAGGCCAAGGCAATCGGCATCTCCTATATGCTGGCCGGTGACGGCGGTGCCAGTAATACGGATCCCTATGCCGAGGGCAAAACGGCCGACAATCAATGGATTGTCGAAGGCCCCCACCTGATGATATTGACGCCGGATAATGCGTTGCTCGACAGTTTGCCGACCGACCCCTATGCGGGCGGCCCCTATGTAATGTGGAAGGGCACCCCCTATGCGCACATCATGGTGCCGATAGGCGCGAGAAAATAGCCTTTAAGCTGAAACCAAAACGCCCCCAGGGGCGTTTTTTCTTAGCGTATTTTTATTCGCATACTGGGAGTGAACAGAGTTTGAGCAAGGGACAAGGATACAAAATGTATTGGAGCGCGAGAAACGGATTTCGAGCCGGGCAGTGCTTCAAAGGGGGGATAGTATGTGTGCCTAATTACAGTTATTACGCGTTGTTTACACTTTACTCAACACGCGTAAACTGCTCGTTAGGTAGTTAAAAATCCTAACTTCTTAAATACAAAGTACAAAAGGAAAACAAATAAAAAATAGATATAACCTACAATCAGCCCAATGAAAAAGAGGGAGATTATTGTGCTCGTCGGAGTCTCTAACACCCCTTGATACGTATTTAGAATAAGGGTAATTGGCAAAGCAATGAAAACATAAATCAGTGGAGTATAAGAAATTAACTTAAGCATTTCTTTGTTGTGTTTTCGATATATATAAATTGGATAAATTAAAGCAACAGGCGAATAGAATAAAAGCCATATACTGCTGACATGTTCATCGGGGGGAAACAGGATTATCACCGGTAACGAAAAGGTAATAATTAGAAAGATAGCTTTATCCATGGTTAATCCCTCAGCATAGGACACTTTAATATAAATATCGGGAGGAACGAGGGCACCAAACGTTTAGCATCCA
>JBNKEN010000296.1:0-5485 GCA_050288805.1 Pseudoalteromonas sp. | reverse complement strand
GCTTCATTTCCGGTGCCGACGGTGTTTGCGCCCAGGCCGCCATCAGGTCTATCAGTTCACGGTAATAACCAGGCCTCGCCTTATCATCGTCGAGCAAATCGGCCAGATGAGTCGACCCCAAATCGCTGAGCAAAAACAGTCCTTTGCCATCGTCACGCAGCACCACCTCAGGGAGAATAAAGCCTTGCTTTCTGAACACCTGATTCAGCGCCAGATAGGGGTGGTTGTCGACCCGGGAAGGCTCTGAATCCATCAGGATCCAACTGGCGTTTTGTGAACTCACCCGGAAATAGCGGCGATAACTGGCATCCCCGGTAATGGCTTCGAGGCGATACGGACGCCCGGTAAAAAATGGCTGCAAAAACAGCTGACGCTCCTGGTTACGACTCATTGCTCCACTTTTGCGATTTAATTGTTAACGCTTGTCCAGACAACTAATGTATTTACAACTAAATTCCTTTATTATGTCCAGCTGTCTGATTTGCTGCGTTAAAAGGTTAATAAATGAACAAACTCTGGGGTCTGTTGGTGCTCGGCTGTTGCAACGCGACTGCCTACGCGCAAGCTGATGATGCTCCCCTAATGTGCGAAGCAACCCAGCAAACCAGAGTCTGGCAACCCCTCGCGGGATTGGAACCCGGCATGATAGACATCCGTGCCGACGACGTCGCCCTGCTCGGCACTCAGAGCGCAGAATTCACAGGCCACGTCGATATTAACACCCAAAATATGAGTTTGTCCGCACAATCTGCGCTTATCGACAAACAGCAGGGGTTACTCGATGCGACCGGTCCCATCGTTTTTCGCGACAAATTATCTCATATCAGCAGCAGCGGCCTGAATGCCAACCTCAGCGAGTCGGAATTTAACCTGCTCGGTGCTGACTATCAGCTTAATCAGCAACAGGGGCGTGGCTCGGCGGAAAAACTCGCGGTCAACCGCTCACGTCTGTTGCTGGAAAACGCCAGTTTTACTACCTGCCCGGTCGGTGCGGAAACCTGGTCTATCGAAGCCAGTGAAATCTTGCTGTCGCAGGAAGATGGCTGGGGTGAATCCTACGGCATGGTGCTGAATATTCTCGACACCCCGGTGTTGTACCTGCCCTACTTCACCTTTCCGCTGTCGGATCAACGCAAGTCGGGCTTTCTTGCCCCTAAGTTTTCCAGTTCCGACCGCTACGGCCTTGAAATCATTGCGCCTTATTATTTCAATATCGCGCCTAACTTCGATGCAACCCTGACCCCCCGTTATATGTCCAACAAGGGGCTGCAACTGCAAGGCGAAGTCCGGTACCTGACAGAGGCCACTTCCGGTCTCATCGGCGCCGAATTCCTCGGCTCGGACGATGCCGATCCGACACTGGGTGAGCGCTACCTGTTCCATTGGCAGCAGCAAAGTTACCTCGACGATAAATGGCGTCTCGGGATCGACATGACCAATATCAGCGATGACAACTACCTGACCGATCTTGAATCGGGTTATGCCAACCGTACCGATACTCAGTTATCGCGCAGTGCTCGCCTGACTTATCTCGGTGAACGCTGGATGGCTGATTTCAGGCTACAAAACTTCGAGGTACTGGGCGAACACCTGGAAGCCTATGAGGCTTTGCCGCAAATCGGGTTCAGTCAACGAGAGGCCTATCATCTCGGCCCCGTTGATTTTGCTATCGACGGTGAATTGAGCCATTTTCGCAACGACACCCTGGCAATCAATACCGCAACCCGCCTTCACCTGGCACCGAAACTCAGCCTGGGTGTAGAAGACAACGCCTGGTCGTTGCTGGCCGAAGCCAGTTTGTTGCATACCCGCTATCGCCAGGAAGGTGAGCTGCAACAGACTCAATATAAAGAAAAAGTGAATCGCACGCTGCCTAAACTGCGTCTCTACAGCCAACTGAATTTTGAACGCGACACCACCTGGCTGGTCAGAGACGGGATTCAAACCCTGGAGCCGCAAATTCAGTACCTGTATACCCCGAACAAGGATCAGAGCACTATCGGCCTGTTCGATACCACCAAGTTACAGGATGACTTTTTCGGCCTGTTCCGTGAAAACCGTTATTCGGGAGTCGATCGCATCGCCGCAGCCAATCAGCTTACCGTAGGGGCGACGACCCGGGTTTTAGATCAACGCAATGAAGAAGTTTTTAATTTCAGCGCAGGACAGATATTCTATCTCTCCAACGCGGCCAAACCCAGTGTTCAGGCGTTAGCTCAAGACACCAACTACAACGCCCTGTTCGCCGCCGAAGCCATGTACCACTGGCATCGACGCTGGTATCTTTCCGGTGGTATTCAGTACGACACCGACGGCAAACAGGTGATCCAATCTCACCTGACCCTGGATTACAAGGGTGATAATAAAGAGCTGGTGCAATTGAACCATCGCTATGCAAACGATGTCTCAGGCAATACAATCGAACAGATTGGCATGTTCTCAAGTGTTCCGATAAATCAAAACTGGCAGTTCGTTGCCAGCTATCATCGCGATCTGACGACAAACCGCAGTGTCGAGGTGTTTGGCGGTTTGCAGTACGAATCCTGCTGTTGGGCTTTTCAAATTTCAGGACACCGCCAGATCGAAACCGACTTGAACCAGGCCATAGGCCAGCAACAAGCCGTGTTTGATTCGAGCATTCGAGTGAATTTTGTGTTAAAAGGGCTGGGAGGCAAGAGTAGCTATGATGCGCAAAAACTGTTGCAACAGGGTATTTTTGGCTACCGTCGCCCGTATTTCCTTACTAATTAAATCAAGAAAAAATATGAGATTAAAACAATTAGTCGCCGCTTCAGTGCTGGCATTTGGGCTGTGCCAGTCGGCCATGGCCGAACCGGTTGAAATCGACAAGGTCGTCGGAATCGTCAACGAAGGCGTAATTCTGCAAAGCGAAGTAAACACCATAGTCAACCGGGTGAAAGTACAGGCCAAGGAACAAGGCCAAGAGCTGCCTTCGGATGAAACGTTACGCCTGCAGGCCATAGAACGCCTGATAAACCAAACTTTGCTGATGCAAATGGCCGAACGTATGGGTCTTGAAATTTCCGATGCCCAGTTGGATCAAACGCTGGCCGGCATGGCCAAGGAACAGGGAGCGGGCATTGCCGATCTGCGTCGCACCATCGAAGAATCAGGCGAAAGCTTCGCGGTCTACCGTGAGGAAATCAGAAAAGAAATCACGACCCAACAGGTTTTGCGCGCCAATGTCGACCGCCGCATCTATATCAGCCTGCAGGAAATTGATAACCTGCTGAAGCTGTTGGATCAGCAAGGCCAGAACTCGGAAGAGTACGACATCGGCCACATTCTCATCGAGATCCCGGGGAACGCCACTGCGGAAGAAATCGAAGCGGCCAAGGTGCGCGCCGACAAGGTTATCGAACTGCTGAACCAGGGTGAAGAATTCAAACGTATCGCCATTGCATCTTCCGGCGGCGCCAAGGCGTTGGAAGGCGGACAACTCGGCTGGATGGGCATTAACGAAATGCCGACCCTGTTCAGCGAAGCGGTCAAGGGCCAGAAAAAGGATACCGTGATCGGGCCGCTGCGCTCGGGAGCCGGTTTCCATATCATCAAGGTGCAAGACATCCGCGGCCGCCAGGTCGTCGAGACCGTAGAGGTTCGCTCTCGCCATATTCTGATCAAGCCGTCCATTATTCTGAGTGAAGACAAGGCCCGTGAAATGCTGGCCGGATTCGCCAAGGATTTGCGTGAAGGTAAGGCTGATTTTGCTGAACTGGCTAAGGAATATTCTGAAGATCCGGGCTCGGCACTGAAGGGCGGCGAGTACGACTGGACAGACCCCAACACCTATGTACCGGCATTCCGCGACAACCTGTTGGCGCTGCAGAAAGATGAAATCAGCGAGCCGTTTCGCTCCAACTACGGCTGGCATATAGTTCAGCTGCTGGACAAACGGGTTGCAGATAAGACTGAACAGGCAAAACGCAATCGCGCCCATGGCCTGCTGTATAACCGTAAGTATAAAGAAGAAAGTTTCGCCTGGCAGCAGGAAATCCGCGAACAGGCCCACGTCGAAATTTTCCCGGCAGACCAATAGGCTGAACCATGATCTTACGTATCGCAATCACCCCGGGTGAACCGGCCGGAGTGGGTCCGGATTTGCTTATCAAACTGGCCCAGAAACAATGGGATGCTCAGTTAATCGCCATCGCCGATCGCGCCATGCTGGAAACAAGAGCCAAGTTACTTGGCCTGCCGCTGACGCTCATCGACTTTGATGCCGATGAGCCTCCTCGCGGCCAGCCTCCCGGCACCCTGTATCTGATGCAGGTTGATCTCGGCGCCGACGTCGTCCCCGGTGAACTCAATGAAGGGAATGGCGAATACGTACTGGAAACCCTGCGTCTGGCCTGTGAAAAAAATATGGACGGCACCTTTGCCGCCATCGTCACCGGTCCTGTCCACAAAGGGATCATCAACCGTGCGGGCATCTCGTTCAGCGGGCATACGGAGTATTTTGCCCAACAGTCAGGCAGTGCCGACGTGGTGATGTTGCTTGCGACAGAGGGGCTCAGGGTTGCGCTGGTGACCACCCATATTCCACTGGCGTATGTTTCCAAGGCCATCACGCCCGAGCGCCTCACTAAGGTCACGGAAATCCTCAACAAAGATCTGATGTCTAAGTTCGGAATAAACAACCCGCGCATTCTGGTGTGCGGTCTTAACCCCCATGCCGGTGAAGACGGTCATTTGGGACGCGAAGAAATTGACGTTATCGCCCCGACCCTGAAGCTACTGAACGAACAGGGTATGAATCTGGTCGGTCCGTTGCCGGCAGACACCTTGTTCCAGGCCAAATACCTGGATGAAGCCGATGCGGTGCTGGCGATGTATCACGATCAGGGCCTACCTGTGTTAAAATTTAAAGGATTCGGCAACTCGGTAAATATCACCCTGGGATTGCCTTTTGTCCGAACTTCCGTCGACCACGGTACCGCTCTCGATTTGGCGGGCACCGGCAAGGCCGACGTCGGTAGTTTCGAATTAGCGATCAGCGAGGCGATAAAACTCGCCCATAAAAAAGCACAGAATTCATGACAGACAAAGTACATTTAGGCCACCGCGCCCGTAAGCGTTTCGGCCAGAACTTTCTCAACGACGAGATGATCATAGACAAAATCGTCACGGCGATCGATCCGCACCCCGGCGAAAACCTGGTAGAGATCGGGCCGGGCCTGGGCGCCATCACCGAGCCGGTATGCGATCTGACCGATCACCTGACGGTGGTAGAACTCGATAAAGATCTGGCACATCGCCTGATAAACCACCCCTTCATCGCCGATAAGCTGACGGTGCATCAGGGTGATGCCATGAAATTCGATTTTTCCACGCTGATCAAGGGCGACGAAAAATTAAAGATTTTCGGCAACCTGCCCTATAACATCTCGACACCGCTGCTGTTCCACCTGTTCGAATTTGCCGATCACGTTGAACACATGCACTTTATGCTGCAAAAAGAAGT
>JBNKEN010000295.1:0-1764 GCA_050288805.1 Pseudoalteromonas sp. | reverse complement strand
ATGCTGAACGCAGAAACCGGCCTTATCAATGAATTGACCACGGATTTTATCGACCGGTTGCTGGCGCTGGAAAGCTGAGCTAAACAAGGAAACAAAAAAAACGGCCTGGGCCGGTTTTTTTGTTTAGATGCGAGGTAACTGGATTTTCTTGTCTTCGCTCTGGCGATACAGCACCAGGATATGACCTATGCTTTGCACCTTGATGGCGCCGGTTTCACGAATAATGGCCTCGAAAATCAGGTTTTTCACTTCCCGATCTTCACTGGGGACCTTCACCTTGATCAGTTCATGAATGTTCAGGGCGCTGTCGATTTCTGCCAGTACCCCCTCGGTCAGTCCGTTACCGCCTAGCAAAACCACGGGCTTCAGTTCGTGGGCCTTGCTTTTTAAAAACTGCTTTTGTTTGTTCGATAGTTTCATGTTGTTACAAATTTTGCTGGATATGGCTTGAATTATGGGTATTCTACCGCCATCTAGGAAATATTACTAATGAGTTACGCGTAATTTTATGGCAAACAAAAAGCACTCGGCCAGTTCCAAGCGCTGGCTGAAAGAGCATTTTGACGATCCTTATGTGCACGAGGCACAAAAACAGGGATGGCGTTCACGGGCCGTCTTCAAACTCGACGAAATCCAACAGAAAGACAAATTGATCCGCAGCGGCATGACGGTGGTTGACCTTGGGGCAGCGCCGGGCAGCTGGTCGCAGTACCTGGCCAACGAGGTCGGTGACAGCGGTCAGGTTATCGCCTGTGACATTTTACCTATGGACTCACTGCCCGGGGTGGCTTTCCTGCAAGGGGATTTCCGTGAAGAGGCCGTGCTGAACGCGTTACTGGATCGCATTGACGGTAAAAACGTCGATGTGGTGTTTTCCGATATGGCGCCTAACATGAGCGGCAATATGTCAACGGATCAGGCCGGTTCCATGTATCTGGTCGAGCTGGCACTCGATATGTGTCACCAGGTGTTGAAGAAAAACGGCGCTTTTGCGGTCAAAGTATTTCAGGGAGAGGGATTTGATCAATTCGTGAAAGACGTACGCGACAGCTTTAAAACGGTCAAGATCCGCAAGCCGGATGCGTCCAGACCCCGTTCCCGTGAGGTATATGTAGTAGCGACGGGCTATAAACTGTAGTACAGTTGTCTGGACAAGGTTGAATTTAAATTAATTTAGATACAAGAGGTTAACACCTTGAGTGATATGGCAAAAAATCTCATACTCTGGTTGGTCATCGCCGTCGTTCTGATGTCGGTGTTCCAGAGCTTCAATAGCAGCGATCAAATGGATCGCCAGACCAGTTATACCCAGTTCGTCAAAGACGTGCGCAGCGGCGCACTACGGGAAGTGGTCATCGACCGCAGTACCGGGGCGATTACGGGGATCAAAAGCAGCGGCGAGCGCTTTGAAACCACTATGCCTCTGTACGACGAGGATCTGATCAACGATCTGCTTAAAAACGACGTTAATGTCAAAGGTGTTCAACCGGAAGAACAATCTATTCTGGCCAGCATTTTCATTTCCTGGTTCCCTATGCTGTTGCTAATCGGTGTATGGATCTTCTTTATGCGCCAGATGCAGGGCGGTGGCGGTAAGGGCGCCATGTCCTTTGGTAAAAGCAAGGCACGCCTGATGAGCGAAGACCAGGTGAAGACCACCTTCGCCGATGTGGCGGGCTGTGATGAAGCGAAAGAAGACGTCACCGAATTGGTGGACTTCCTGCGCGATCCGTCCAAATTCCAGAAACTTGGCGGCAGCATTCC
>JBNKEN010000294.1:0-12086 GCA_050288805.1 Pseudoalteromonas sp. | reverse complement strand
TGGAACAATACAGCCTGCCACCGTTTATTCCTAAGGGGCTGGCTGTTACCTTGCATGACGGCAAGGTGCACCGGTTTGTTATGGCGAAACCGCAAGACTGGCTAGAGGCGCTTCAACCGTCGTCATCAGCGGATTATTGAGGGAAGAATAATCCGATTTATCGCCTGCGCTTGAGATACAGATACAGGCCTGAAACGATAAAAAATACCGGCAGCAGGCTGAGTAATATCCAGATTACCCGCGTTGCATGGCCGCCAAAACTGCCGATATGGAAGACATAGCGAAAGTTCCAGGTCGCTCCCGCGGCGGACAGGTTCACGGCGTCATGTTTTCCCGCGAGCTCACCGGTATGCATGTTCAGCCAGCGCCAGCTGTAGGGGTAAAATTCACCCGGCAGTTTTATCCGCGCCGACATAATGGCGTTGTCGCTGGTGGGGAGATACAGGCGACGTAATTGGCCACCGTCCAGATTTTCCTGCAGTCGGCGGTAGCCCGTATCGAGCGATACGCGAGCGCCCTCGGCGGTCACTTCGGGGCGCGTTGCCTGCTCGATTTGGCTTAGTGCCAGGCCCTCGATGATCGCCTGGGTCGCCGACTTCCAGTGAAAGGAGATGCCGGAAAAGGCGATCAGCAGCACGGGCAGGGCGCATACAACACCCAGGCAGATGTGAAGCTGGTAGAGCAGCACCTTAGGCCTTGCCCGCCAGTTGATCTTAAGACGCCTGAGCGGATTTTTCGGTTTCAGCCAAAGCCAGACGCCCAGCAACATTTCGGTGATAAGGATCACTGCGGACACGGAAACCCAGCTTCTGAGCGGTTTTTCATTTTTTTCGTCGCTATACAGCAGCCAGCGATGAAACCCCATCACCCAGCCGTAAAAGGTGTTCTCGTAGCGGTAGTGTTTGAGCAGTGCGCCGGTATAGGGATTGAGGTTTACCACGGTGCGATCGCTCAGGAAAACCTGCCAGGCCAGCGTGTCATCCGCGTCCATGCGAATTTGCGATACCTTGGCCTGGGTTGTCTCTTCGATGTGTGTAACCAGCCGTGACAGCGGCCGTTGTTGCGATGCGGGGATGACCCGCCATTCTTTCGGCGAGAGCGCATGTTGAATTTCGTGACCGTAAACCAGCAGGGCGCCGCTGAGACAGATGCACAGCAACAACAGCGCACTCGCAAGTGCCAGCCAAAGATGGAGTTTTCTTAATATTTTCATCTGCATGGGAATATAGAGCGAAGCCCTTCGGCTTCGCTCGGGTCGTGGGGATTAAAAGCGGTAGCTGACGCCAAGGTTAACCGTGGTGCCGAGTCCCTTGATGTTGTAGCTGTTGTAGGTGTAGCCCTGGGACTTAGCCGGGTAATAGTCGCGGTTTAGCAGATTTTCCACGGCGGCGAAGGTGCTCCAGTTGCCGAAATCCAGCTTGCCGCTGAGATTGACCACTGTGTAGTCGTCGACCGGTCCTTGATCGCCCACGTATTCGCCCGCTTCATTCGCTGCGAAGCGGTCGCGATTGAAAATGCGCAGTACCGTCATCGAGAGCGAAGCGTTATCCTGCGGTTTCCAGTTCAGCTGAGCCGTCGCCTTGGGCGCGGATATTTGTTTGATGCCCAGGTACGTATCGTTTTCCGTGTCCTTACCCTCTACCCAGCTGTAGCTGGCGGCGAGGTTAAGCTCGGGCGTGATGGGGTACAGCAACAGACCTTCAAAACCCCAGATTTTTTGCGGAGCGCGCACCGGCATGTAAACGCCGGTAACGGGATCGAACTGGTTGGTCGTGCCGAGTTCTGAGGTGCTGCGAAACGCCGAAAAATCAAAACGCATGGTATCCAGCTGGCTGGTGAAACCCGCTTCGAGGTTGTCGATGATCGAGGCTTCGGTGCGAATATCGCGAATGTCCGTTACCGTGGCGGTGCGCAGCAGTCGTCCCAGATCGGATATGTCGGCCCCTTCAGAGTAGCTGACAAACGGGCGGAACTGCGGCCAGGCATTGTAGCGTAAGCCCAGATTGTAGGTGGTGGCCCGATAGCTTAGCTCACCGCCCGTCACGTCAAAGGGAACCGAACACTGGGTGGTGCTGCGGCATAGCTTCAGTGTCGCGTAGTCTTCCACCTCAAGATCGATGTTTTCGTGGCGCAGGCCTGCCTTGATGATCCAGTCATCGGCAATCACCCATTTCGATTGTATGAAGCCGGCCAGGTTGCTCATGTCCATTTCCGGCACCCAGATACGGCCGTCAACCAGAGGCTGCGAGGTTACATCGTTGAGGGCGTCGACACCGTAAATGAGCGTGGCTTCCGCACCGGCCACGTCGAATTGGGTATTGAAGGTTGCACGCAATCCTTGTTTGTCCGATTTGATGATCGACTGGCCGCCGTTGTAGCCTTCGTCGGGATTGGCCAGCGTAGCCGAGAAGAAGAAAACGTTCTCGATACGTTGCTTATACAGGTCGACCACCAATTGCGTGTCGTTAAATAAATCCAGATTGGTGTATTTCAGCATCAGGTTGTGGTTGCCGCGCGGGCCCTGCGGTTCGCCGAATTTTGGCCTGTTTTGCGGGTCTTCGACGGCATAGGTTTTGTTTCCCGAATTGACGCTGCCTACCACATCGACCAGATCCGAATCCTGCTGTGATTCGTAGTAGTTGTAGGTCAGTTGCAGGGACTGGTCATCGTCCATGCGATAGGCCATTTTGGTAAAGTAGTTTTCCGTCACGGCGTCCGACAAACCGTATTGCAGGCCGAGAACGTCGCCCTCGGCATCGCGCTGAACGCCGTTTTCTTCGCGGGTGGCGCTGAGCACATAACTGAACTTGCCTGCAGTGCCGTCTATGCTTGCGTTGGCCCTGAGACCCGCGGAATCCTCTGTTTTTACCGCGCTGAAGCGGGTCGACAGGCTCAACTCGCCGCTGAGTTTTTCCGCCGAGTTTGGCCGTTTTGTGATGTAGTTGATGATACCGCCGGCGGCGCCGTTACCGTAGATGGAGGTGGCACCCTTGATCACCTCGATGCGCTCTATGGCGCTGGGATCTAAGGTGCGAATGCCCAGCGCGCCGTTTCTGAGCGGCGTCGACTGCGGCACGCCATCTATCATTACCAGCGGTGAGCGTCCACGCAGGGTTTGGCCCGAGTTACTTGAGCTGCCGGTGGATGCAGCCATGCCCGGTACGAAAACGGCCAGCAGATCTTGCAGTTCGGAGGAGACCTTAAGCTGTTGTTGAATCTGCTCCCGGCTGATTAGGGTGACGGAAGCGGGTACCTCATCGATGCTTTCCGGTATGCGGCTTCCTGTCACTATGATGCGTTCCATTTGCTCTTCGGTGAGCGCTCCTTGTTCATTTTCTACATAGATGTTGGCCTGTGCCTGAGTATAGGCAAGGGCGATGAGAGCGCTGAGTAATTTTCTTTTCATGTAATTCACAGGGGTTGCTAAATTTGAATTGAATAGTAATGATAATTGTTATCAATTGCAATTGGTTCGAGGTGTTTCACCTTTTTCGTTCAACAAGTCCACGCTTGGTTTGCTCGGAAATCCGTTGTCAGGAAGGTGAAAAGCCGACGCGTAAGGTCTGTGGTAAAAATACCTTTATCGGGTACTTTGGCTGTGTAATACTCAATCCCTATTCAAGGGATTCGGTTGAAGGGAAGCCATGCTGACAAGGAAAAGAAAGTTCTTTATTTACGGTTTTTTGGTTCTGCTGTCACTCGGCAGCTTGTTTTATACCAGTATGGAAGATTACCAGAAGGAACGGCTTTCACAGTTGATTTCCGACACCCTGCAAGCCATGGAATTGGCGATGTGAGCCGAACAATAAACACAGCGCCTTAGTGCGCTTTTTTGTTGTGCCATATAGGGTGACTCGCTTTCCCTAACCCTAACCGCGACACTGTATTGCCGTTGTTGTATTGCAACAGCCAGTCAATACTATGAAGACATACCTATAACCTGGTGACGGAGCTACTGAGATGAGTAAAAGCCGTTTGGTAATCTTATTGTGCCCCTTGTTCCTGACCGCATGTGTTTACTATCCGAAACAGATCAAGGTGTATGACGAGCAATGCCAGATCCAGCATAAAAAGCTGGTGCTGGAAAGATCGAAAAATATTCGCCTGGGAGAATGTTCCGACGACGCCTGCATTGCCTCCTTATTGTCGATCCCGTTCCAGGCTTTGGTTGCCGGAACCTTGGTTGTGGCGGGCAATGTGGTCTATTGGTTTGAAAAACAGGGAGACTGTAAAGAACAACCCGAGAAGCAGGACTGAGCGCCCGAACCGGCGTTTCCTCATTTAGGTAAACGTATCAAATCATGGGAAAAAGCTGGCATTAAGCTATTTTTTAGCTATTAATAAAAAGCTTTATATGTGTACGCGCGTTAAAAGCAAGCATGCATGCCGGTAAGCAGTAAAGTAACCGGAAATAACAACAATAAAAGGGACTCCCCATGACAACGACTCCTATCACTCGAACCCAAGAGGATCTGGTTCAAGACAAACAAATGATTCGGGCATTGGCCGGTTTGGCCGCCGATGTCGAGCTGTTTACCATTCCCCTGTATATGACGGCGCTGTATTCCATCGCCGGCCGCGAGGCGAAGGCCGACGGTTCGGTATTTCCGTATATGGGGCCGACGGAGAACTATCCGTTACAGGGGCTTAATGCGCAGCGCTCTTATAACATCATCTATTCGGTGTATATTCAGGAGATGCTGCATCTGCAGCTGGCGCTGAATATCGGCAATATTCTCGGCGCCAAGGCCGCGCTGACTCAGCCCGCTTACCCGCCGAAACCGGAAGACGAAAACTGGATCCCTTGCCTTGGACGCCTGGCTGATCTCAATCCGGAGCAATATCCTGAATTCGCCAATATCAAGGCCGTACTGGGGCCGCTGGACGAAAACGCCATCAACCTGTTTTTGGCCATTGAATTGCCCGACGACGACTCCTACGTATCGGCACCGGCGATTCCGCTGAGCTGTCAACCGAGCGATGTAACCGGCCTGACGTTCGGCGGCATCGGCAATCTCTATCATACCCTGCAGCAATACATGAAGTTCAGCTACCCGGACGGTAAGACGCTGTTCCATCACTGCTATGAAGAAGCCGTGGCCAATGCGAAAGCGTCGGGGGCGGGTAAAATCGTCCAGGTCAACCAGTTCAAGGGGCGCTCGGCCTATTCGCACATGACGCTGGCGCTGCGCGACAACGCGACCCCCGGCATGGCGGCGTGCGACGTCAATGAGATGATCAACGCCATCGTCAGCGAAGGGGAAGGCAGTTCAAAGAACAACTTCAACTTCACCTCGCCCAATTACCGCCCCGACACGGACGATATTCCTGCCGACGGCCTGTGGGGCGCATTCAGCCACTGGGCTCGCTTTGAGGCGGTGAAAGAGTTATATCCCCAGGTTGAAACCTGGCCCAAGTGGCGGGCAGAGCGTAAAAAGAACGGTTCGGAAGGCTTCGTTTGGCAGGATCTGGTCGCCGATCCGTTGGCGGTCACGCACGCACAGCGGGAGCTGGCCCTGCAGCGCGCCGCGGCCTGGAACGATCCGACGACCGCCGACAGCCTGAATCGTATTCTCAATACCACCTTCGATCGCTTCCTCGATACCCTGAACAGCTATTGGCATGGCACCAACAAGTTCAACTTCCCCATGGGCGCTATGAGTGCCATTTCCAGCCGGGTCTCTTCGGTGTGGGCGGCGGGCGGTGTTCCCGAGTTCAAGAAACCGGAACATCACGGCAATGTAACCGAACTGCATGCCTGTCAGGGGCTCAACACCGGCACCGAGGGCAAATATGCGCCGGGTCAATGCGACTGCGCTACGGCCATCGAGCATGCCTGCGTGACGACCAATGCCTGTGCGCATCAGGGAGGATGCGGCTACCCGGTGGAGACCGAAAGCAACGGCGATGCGATCCCCGGCTCGACGAAAAATTTTATTCCCGGGCAAAATTCGGGGGCGGGCAACGGCGGCTGCGGTGCGCCCATTCCGTCTGCGCAGGTGTTTACCGATATGACGGAAAGCGGCCCGGGGCAATACAACGGCCAGCCGGTGTGGGAAAGGGCGCGGGAGCTGTTTTTCCAGGCCAACCCGAAAATAGACAAAACCACCTTAACGCCGTCGAATATCCGCCTGATCATGCCGCCTTCGTGAGAGGTTTGAAAGTAGCATGAAGCAAGCAGTAAACGGCTTCAAGGGCAAGCCCGGTTCCCGGTTGGGGTTACCCGATCTGGGACTCGGGCTTGGTTTGCGCCATTGCCATTTTACCCATATTTTAGAGCAGGCCCCCGATGTCGGTTGGTTCGAGATCATCAGCGAAAACTTTATCGACGATCAGGGCTATGGCAGACATGTTCTGCGGCAAATAGCCGAGCGTTACCCGATAGTGATGCACGGCGTCTCCCTGTCGATCGGCAGCAGCGACGAATTGAACCTGGATTATCTGGCGAAGTTGAAGGCGCTGGCCGGAGAGGTGCAGGCGTGCTGGATATCGGATCACCTGTGCTGGACCGGGGTCAACGACATCAATTCCCATGATCTGCTGCCCCTGCCGCTGACCGAACAAAGCCTGGCGCATGTGGTGCAGCGGGTAAATCGGGTGCAGGACTATTTGCAGCGGCCCTTGGTACTGGAAAACCCGAGCAGCTACCTGACCTTCACCGAGTCGACCATTCCCGAATGGACGTTTCTCGCCGAGCTGACCCGGCAAACCGGTTGCGGCCTGTTGCTTGACGTCAACAACGTCTATGTTTCCGCTCGCAATCACGGCTTTGATCCGCACCACTATATCGATGGCCTGCCCGCAGAAAACATAGTGCAAATTCATCTCGCCGGCCATACCGACATGGGCGACCATTGCATCGATACCCATGATCAAAACGTCTGTGATGCGGTGTGGAGCCTGTATGCGCAGGCCCAACGCCTGACCGGTGGGGTGTCGGCCTTGCTGGAGTGGGATGCGAACATCCCGGCGTTTGATACCCTGCTGGCCGAACTGAACAAGGCGAAACTTGCCAAAGAGCGAACGCTGGATATGGATGCCGAGATTGCACTGGCGGAACGTCGCCCGCTGCAAGGTGCCGGTACCTCCAATCCCATCGATTTTCTGGTCGGCAACCCGTGAAGAGATCAAGCATGGGCACAAGCATACAGAGCGGGCAGGACGCCGATTTCACCCGTTTACAGCGTTGGTTGCAGCGGGTAGCCACCGAACCTGCCGGGCTGCAAAAAGGGATCGAAAGGGCCCAGGCATCGCTCGGTTTGAGCGCTGTTCAGCTCGGCGAGGTGATCAATGAGAGTGTCGGCCCGAGTGCGCAAAGGCGACTGGGGATTTATCACAACGGCTATTTTTCCCGTCTGCTGCAATGCATGCGGGCCGAATTTCCCCTGCTTTACAACGCACTGGACAACAATTGGTTCGATCAGATGGCGATGCGCTACCTGGCGCATATGCCCTCGCGGTCGCCCAATCTGAACGAACTCGGTAAGCATTTTCCCGCGTTTTTACACCGGGACAGGCCCGATAAAAACGAAGCGGAAAAATCCCCGGCCTTTGATTTCATCGAACAGTTGGCGCAACTGGAACGTTATAAGTCGGAAATTGCCCGAGGCCCGGGTATCGAGCAGCTCAACCTCGAATCTCTGGAAACCGTGGAACACCAAGATCCGGCTAGCTATGACCTGGCCTTGGCACCGAGCGTGCGGCTAATGCAAAGTGACTTTGCGCTTTGCCCCTATATGCAGCCGTCGTACCGCGAGCAACATCCCGTTCCCGAACAGATTCCGCAGTATATTGCGCTGAGTCGGCGTAATTACGGATTGCTGATACGGGAAATCGAGCCATGGCAATTCGTGTTTCTTTGCTCGTTAAACAGGGATGGTGATAAGGCGAATGATGAAACCTGCATCGCGGAACGACTTGTCGGGCTGGCAGAAACATATCCGCGGCAGGGCATAGTCGCCAGAGCGCCGTTTTGGCTCGCGGAATGCGCCGAGGCAGGCTATTTTTCCCGGCTTATTCCATTGCAGAAAGGCTAGGGCAGAATGCCTTCGTCATGCGCGAAGGCGCTTGAGCTGCTGCCTTAACCCTGTGCCTGGCCGTAGATCTGCTCGGCGCGGTTAAACAGCACCCAGCTGGTCAAAATATACTTGTCGTTCGATTTCGGGATATTGCCCCTGTGGGTGTGGGTGAAATAGCCGGGTGCGATCACCATGGTGCCCTGTTTGGGGGCGATTTTCTTGTTCTGGTAATAGAACTCGGTTTCGCCGCCCTCGGGCACGTCGTTGAGGTAAAACATAAACAGCAGCACCCGGTGCAGGGCCTCGTTGTGGCCGAGCTGGGGATAGACTTCGCTGTGCCAGTAGGGATAACCGCCCTTACCGGTTTCGTATTTCTGCGCCTGGATCGGCCCGAGGCGGAATAGTTGTTGTACCAGGGTCGGGATCTGCGGCCGCGCCACCTCGTCGAAGTTGTCAAAGGTGATGTCGACGGGCTTGCCGGTTTTGGGGTGGTAGACCTTGAGACCGAAGGCGCCGATGATCATAAACAGGTGCTCTTCGATGTATTCGAACACGTGCTTGGTAGTGGCGTTCACTATATGCTGAAGCTGCTGCTGGTATTCCGGGTGGTTGTTGAGATACAGATCCCGACTGTTTTTCTTGTTGAGATCGACGCCGCCTGAGGTAGTGCCTTGCGCCAGATGCGGACTTTTCTCAAACATCTGGATAAAATCGTTGCAAAAGTCACCGCTCAGAGCGTTATCATAAACGCGGATAAAGTCCGTCATCTGTATCACCTTTTTGGAATTATTATGTTTACTGAAATCATCAATCCCCGCTTCAGCGAGACCGATGTCCTCGGACATATCAACAATACCGTACTCCCGGTGTGGTTTGAAGCGGCGCGCGTCCCCGTTTTCAAATTTTTTACCCCGGACCTTGATCCGCATCAGTGGAAACTGATCGTCGCGAAGATTGAAGTCAGCTTTGTCGGTGAGCTGTTTTACGGCAAACCGGTGGAGGTCAGAACCATGATCGAGCATATCGGCAACAGCTCCTTCGTGATCCGCCAGGAAGCCTGGCAACACGAGGAATGCTGTGCCGTCGGCAAAACCGTGATGGTGCGATACAACTTCGCCGACAAAGCATCGGTGCCGCTGAGCGACGACGAAAAAGCAAATTTGCAGGCGCATTATTGCGGCGCAAACCCCGAATAACGACAGGAGCAGTCTCTGTATGGCAAGAGTGATTATCAATTTTCCGCAGCACAAGTGTATTTTTACGCATAAGGCAGAGCTGCGCATCGGCGATCTGAATTATCGCAACCACCTAGGGCATGACACCCTGATTACTCTGCTACATGAGGCCAGATCCAAACTCTTCTTGGCCATGGGCCACTCGGAGATGGATATAGAGGGCGCCGGGTTGGTGGTAGCAGATCTGGCGATCAGTTATCACGCAGAGGTGTTCTATCCCGCGACTTTGGTGATTGAGGTGGCCTTTGACGAACCTTCCAGCAAGGGAGGTGATTTAGTCTATCGGGTGACACAAAAAGAAGACGGTACGCTTATCGCTCTTGCTAAAACCGGCATTGTCTTTTTCGATTATGACAGCCGTCAAGCGGTTGCCATGCCCGACGCTTTTAGGAATTTCGTTGCCGATCGCGGCTGAAGTGCGCGAAGGTCTGCCGACGCGATTTGGGATGTCGGCAGAGGGGTTATTTACGGGGCAGGAAACGCCGGCGAGATACATTTTCTCACCTCAAAACGAACGCCGTAGGGGGCCTTTTTATCTTCGAACAACTCGACGATCTCATAGTCGTTGAGCTCCACCACCCGGCTTTTCGGATCTTTTTGGCAGCGCGAAAAGGAATCGGCTTCCTGATAGTAGGCGAATTGGGCTATCAGGTTTTTGACTAAATCGTCGTAGCCTTTTTTCTCTGTTTTGTTCTCGTCATCTTCGGACGCGGGTGTTCCTATGCCGGGCGGATCCAGATTGAGTTTTACGGAAGCATCTTCATTGATTTGTACGCCGAAGCTTTTCCCTTCTTCAAAGGCCTTTTCCAGCTTGTTCAAATCCAGCGAAGAGGCTTGCAGATCGCCCATGCTCAGTAACAGCTTGGTGACCACCACTGAGCACAGACCGAAACGCAGCAGCGCGGTGGTTACCGGGTAATTATTGCGGCTGAAAACATGGATACCGAACCGTTTAAAGGGTTTCAGCAACAACAGCACAAAAATGTAAAAGGGCATCGCCAGTTGCAGAAGCAGCAGGGCGAATAAGGTAAGTCCGAGCGCCCAGCTGGGTAGGTAAAGCAGAATGGCGAAGTTATGGGTATAGTCGAAATGCTCGGCGCTGACGCCGGTTATTTCGTTAACCGTTCCGGCGGCTCCCGCCAGCACGAAGTTGGCGATGGTGGCATAGAAAAGCAGCAAAAAGGCCTTGCCGGGCAGAGAATGAAACACCACTAAAAAACGCGGCCAGAATTCGATCACCAGGGCGGCGACGGTAAACAGTGAGCACAGCCATAGATTGTCGGGAGCCAGCATCAGGCTGATTAGCGCGGTTAAATATAGCTTCTGAGAGGTGGTAAGCGTCTGCCAAAAGCGTTTGACGCCCTCGGCCAGGTTTTTCAACTTTGTCCCGGTATGTATAACTAATGCAGGTGCTTCCATGACAGCTTGTTTTTGTTATTGATACCGGGACTTTAGCGCGTTTTTACCCTTATGCCAACATGGGCTTGAGGTAGCGGCCGGTGTGGGAAACCGGGTGCTCCGCTACTTCCTCGGGGGTGCCGCTGATCAGAATTTCTCCGCCACCTGCGCCGCCCTCGGGGCCGAGATCGACAATCCAGTCGGCGGTTTTGATCACATCCAGGTTATGCTCTATTACCACTATGGTGTTGCCGTGGTCGCGCAGGCGATGCAAAACGGCCAGCAGCTGTTCGATATCGTGGAAATGCAGGCCGGTGGTCGGCTCATCCAAAATATACAGGGTTTTGCCGGTATCCCGTTTCGACAATTCCCGCGCCAGCTTAACCCGCTGCGCCTCACCGCCCGATAACGTGGTGGCGGCCTGACCGAGACGAATGTAGGAAAGGCCCACGTCCATCAGGGTTTGCAGCTTGCGGTTAATGGCCGGGATCTTGTCGAAGTAGCCGTGGGCGTCTTCCACCGTCATTTCCAGCACCTCGTGGATGTTTTTGCCCTTGTAAAGTACTTCCAGGGTTTCACGGTTGTAGCGCTTGCCGTGACAGACATCGCACGGTACATAGACATCGGGCAGGAAGTGCATTTCCACCTTGATCACGCCGTCGCCCTGACAGGCCTCGCAGCGTCCGCCCTTGACGTTAAAGCTGAAGCGGCCGACCTTGTAGCCGCGAGAACGGGCTTCCTGGGTGCCGGCAAACAGTTCACGAATGGCGGTAAAAATTCCCGTATAGGTGGCCGGGTTGGAGCGCGGCGTGCGACCTATCGGACTCTGGTCGATATCGATCACCTTGTCGAAATGGTCCAGTCCCTTCACTTCTTTATGGGGGGCGGGTTCCGCCGTGGTGGCGCCGTTCAACGCGATATGGGCAACCTTGAACAGGGTGTCGTTGATTAGCGTCGACTTGCCGGAACCGGACACGCCCGTAATACAGGTCATCAGGCCGAACGGAATGCGCAGGTCGACATTTTTCAGGTTGTTGCCGGTGGCGCCGAACAGCTCCAGCCACTTGTCACCCGTTGCAAAGCGTTTTTCCGGCACCGCGATTTTGCGTGCGCCGCAGAGATATTGACCGGTCAGTGACGCCGGATTGGCGGCAATCGCATCGCGGTCGCCCTCGGCCACCACGTAGCCGCCGTGGACACCGGCGCCGGGGCCGATATCGATAATATGGTCGGCGGCGCGGATGGCGTCTTCGTCGTGCTCGACCACGATCACCGTATTGCCTAGGTCGCGCAGGTGCGTCAGGGTGCTGAGCAGGCGATCGTTGTCGCGTTGGTGCAGGCCGATGCTGGGTTCGTCGAGTACGTACATAACGCCGACCAGGCCCGCGCCTATTTGGCTGGCGAGTCGAATACGCTGGGCTTCGCCGCCGGACAG
>JBNKEN010000293.1:0-5045 GCA_050288805.1 Pseudoalteromonas sp. | reverse complement strand
CGCAGCGTCGGCGTTATGCAGCACCAGCGCGGCGTCTTCCGGGATCTGGCTTCTGAATGCGCCGCCCCTGAGGTCGCTGACATACAGGTCGGTCTTCGCCGAGTCGCCATGAAAGGTCGGTGCTATCAGGCTCCAGCCCTTTTCGGCGACGACGACCGGGTAGGATGCGTCGATGGTGATGGCGTATTTAGGCTCGTCGTAGCTTTTCAGGAACGCCTTGATCGGATCCCAGTCCGATTCTTCCGCCAGATACACCATCAGCTCAATGCGGTTGTTAAGTTCGATACCCTGATCCTTGATGGCCTTCATGGCGTAAAGTGCCGTGGCGATGGCGCCTTTATCGTCTTCGGTGCCGCGGGCTATCAGCTTACCCGGTTCGCTGGAGGCGTCGAGGGTAAACGGGCTTTTTGCCCATTTGCTCGCGTCCGCCGGTTGTACGTCGCCGTGGGTGACAACCGTCACCTTGTCTTTCCGGGTACCGAGGCCGATGAGTACCACATAGCCGTGATCGGCATAATCCAGGCCGAGCTCCGCCGCCTTCATTTTCAGCAGTTGCTTCATGGCGATAAAATCCGGATTGTCGGTCGTTTTCACGTTCTCTTTGTTGACGGTCGGGAAAGACACCAGGTTGGCCAAGGTGTGGATCTGGCTGGCCTGATAGTTGTTAACGGCATACTCGGCGGCGATTTCCCCTTGGGGGTTCAAGCCTGCATAGGCAACCGAGCTGGCCAGCGCCAGAGCGGAAATTAAAAATGTTTTCAAAACGATACCTTTAAAAAAGAACTCCATCTGGATAAAGGATCTCATCACGGAACGCCGTAGATTGGAAGGGGGGACGGCTAATTGTTAATGTATTTTATTGCCAGACCTTCCGGTTTAACCCGGCTATGTCCTATCTTAAATTTAAACCGGTTTTTTCCCGTTTATATCGAGACGTGCAATTAGCCCGATACGACATGAAAAATTCGTGTTATTTTGTACCCGTTATGGCTGTTTATTTCTCCCGGGAGTCTATGACCAAATTCAACCTTCTGAACCTGTTTGCCGTGTGCGTGCTTATTTGTGGCTCTGCCGGATGGGCTGCAGAGGATATTGATGTGATGGTGGTGACCGAGGAATTGCCGCCTTACCAGATTTTGCAAGAAAACGGTGAACTGACGGGTTATTCCACCGAGGTGATTCAGGCGCTGATAAAGATGTCGGGTGATAACGCCGATATCGAGGTCATGCCCTGGGCTCGCGCCTATCAGACCGTTCTTGCGCGCAAGAATACCTTGATCTTCTCCATCGCCCGCACGCCTTCGCGAGAAAAGCTTTTTATCTGGGGCGGTGAGCTTGCCGCGGAGCACCTCTATCTTTGGGCGCTGAAGAGCAATATTAAGGAGCCGCTTAGCGAGCTGTCGCAGATCCGCAACTATACTTTGGCCGTCACCCGGCAAACACCGCCTGAGCAGTATTTTTCCCGTCTCAACTATCAGAACCTGCACCGGGTGGTGAGGCCGACGCAGAATGTGGGAATGCTGTTCCATGGGCGGGTTGATCTTATCATCAGCACGGAACATACATTGCGAAAGCGTGTAAGGGACTTGGGGTATGATTTTGCACTGCTGCATAAGGTTTATTCGCTCGACGAGCTGAGCCATGATCTGTACTTTGCCTTCAACCTCGACTCGGACCCTGCGCTGGTGACCCGTTACCAAAACGCATTCGAGCAACTAAATAAGTCGGGCGAGCTGAAACGGCTGCGCGCCAAGTGGCAGGTGCCGGAAGAACAATAAAAAAGCGGCCGGGCCGCTTTGCTAGGAAGTAACAAATACGCCCGTCAGAAGGCGTATTTGGCAGAGAACTGCAGTCTGTCGAGATCGCCGTCCTTACCGCTCTCGGTTTCACGGGTGGCGTGTTTGTATTCCACCCCGAAGGTCAGTTTTTTAGCCGGTGAATACAGCAGGTTGGCGCTGTAGCTTACGCTCGATTTGGTGACATCGCCGGACAGTGCCAGCAGGTCGGTGTCGTTGTCGGCCTCGAAGAATGAATACAGGAAGGTTGAGCGCAGTCGATCGTTCCAGTGGTGCTGGTAGCCGATAAAGCCGGAGGTTGAATCTATGGCCTCGATTTCATCGCCGTTCAGCACCCCGCCATTTGCTACGTTGAGGCCGATATAACGACCGAGTCCCTTACCTTGGGTGAGCATAAACTTAATGCTGTCTTTGCCGACATTCACCTTACCGGAGGCGCTTACCCCGAACGAGGTTTCATCGGCGTCGATGCCGTTTTTGTCGTAGCTCAGCTGGCGCGCCAGGGCTGCGATCACCACCTGACCCCAGTCGGCGTTGTGGGTATAACGGGCGGTGAAATCCGGCATGCTGGCGTCGTCGGTTTCAACCCGGGCGCCGGCCACCGTCACCGTACTTTCAGGGTTTTCGGCGGAGAACGACCAGTTACCCGTGGTGTATCTCAGCTGGGCCTGGCGTACGAACACAGTGCCTTCCGCCGGGCCGACGAAATCCAGGGTTTCCGGCAATGCGCCGACGTTCTGGAAGTTCGACCAGGTCTGGCCGAACAGCCAGCCGTCATAGCTGACAAAGGCCTGGCGGATGCGCGGCGAGTAGGAATTGGTGACCCGTTCGTTACCGCCGATGGAGGCGATAAAATCGAGTTCTACCTTGGTGGTCACGGTTTTGCCGTCGTCCAGTTTTGTGGCCGTGCCTAAACTGAAACGGGTCTGGCGGGCATGCATATCGAAAACGGCGTCAGTGGAGCCGTCGTCGCCCACCGGCGTGGTGCTCGGTACATAGAAATCGCGTCCTATGCTGTCACCTGAGATGGTGCCTGCGGAAAAATCGCTCCACATGGCGTCGAGTTTGACATAGCCGCCGTAGCTGACCTGGGTATCGCCGATCTCGGCCGCCTGCGCCTGTCCAGTGATGGCCGCGCAGCAGGCCATAGAAATTAAGGTACTGAGTGTCGTTTTTTTAGTTGTCATAATGGTGTCCTGAGTTGAACCTACCCGTTAACTCTTGGCAAGAATAGCGCAAGCCTCAATTATCTATTGGTCTATACGACCAAGGTCTATGTTTCGGGAACTGGTTTACAACTTAGTTGCGGGAACGGCGTCATGCAAGGCGGCGCGGTCTTCAGGCCGGATACTTGAATTTCACTTTTCATTAACCCTTCTTATACTAAGGTCTAATACTTAAAGCGCCACGGCTGGGGGATCCTTGGGATATCGCCCTTGGCACCTACATTAAAACGGAGAACGCTATGTCACAGAGCCTTTATCCCGTTCCTGAATCCATCAAGAACGCAGCATTAGTCGACAACGAAAAATACAAAGCACTCTATCAGCAGTCTATCGATGATCCCGAAACCTTTTGGGCTGAGCAGGGGAAACGGCTGGACTGGTTTAAGCCCTACAGCAAGGTTAAACACACCTCGTTCGACAAGGGGCATATCAATATTCGCTGGTTCGAAGACGGCGAACTCAACGTCTCGTACAACTGTATCGACCGCCATCTCAAGGACAAGGGCGACAAAACGGCGCTGATCTGGGAAGGGGACGATCCGAGCCAGAGCGAGCATATCAGCTATCGCCGGCTGCACGACGAAGTGTGCAAGCTGGCCAATGGCCTGCGTAAGCTGGGTGTAAAAAAGGGCGACCGGGTTGCCATTTATATGCCGATGACGCCGCAGGCCGTGTATGCCATGCAGGCCTGTGCCCGTTTGGGCGCGGTGCATTCGGTGGTGTTCGGCGGTTTTTCGCCGTCGGCCATCGCCGATCGTATTCGCGATTGCGGCGCCAAGGTGGTGATCACCTCCGACGAAGGGCGCCGCGGCGGCAATTGCGTACCGCTCAAGGCGAATGTTGACGAGGCGTTGTCACAACCCTCGGTGACCTCTGTCGAGCATGTCGTGGTGCATCAACTGACCGGCGGTGAGGTCGACTGGCACGACCGCGACGTGTGGTGGCACGAGCTGGTGGCGGATGTCGACAACCACTGTGAACCGGAAGTGATGAACGCCGAAGACCCCCTGTTTATTCTTTACACCTCTGGTTCGACCGGGCAACCGAAGGGGGTGGTGCACACCACCGGTGGCTACCTGGTGTATACCTCGATGACGCACGAATACGTGTTCGATCTCAAGGAAGACGATGTTTACTGGTGTAGTGCCGACGTGGGCTGGATCACCGGCCACAGCTATATTGCCTATGGGCCGCTCGCCAACGGTTGCACCCAGGTGATCTTTGAAGGCGTGCCCACCTATCCGAGCGCCGGGCGCATGGGTGAGGTGGTCGACAAGCACGGCGTCACCATTTTGTATACCGCACCGACCGCCATTCGCGCCTTGATGGCCAAGGGGGACGAGCCGACCGCCAGCTCAAAACGCACCAGCCTGCGGATCATGGGTTCGGTGGGTGAACCCATCAATCCGGAGGCCTGGAGTTGGTACTACGAACAGATAGGCAACGGCCAGTGTCCCATCGTCGATACCTGGTGGCAAACCGAAACCGGCGGCATCATGATCACGCCGCTGCCGGGCGCCACCGACATGAAGCCGGGCTCTGCAACGCGACCGTTTTTCGGTATTGCACCGGCGCTGTTTGACGCCGAAGGCAACGAATTGCAGGGCGCCGTCGAGGGCAATCTGGTGATCCTCGACAGCTGGCCTTCACAGGCGCGTACAGTGTACGGCGATCATGAACGCTTCGAGCAGACCTATTTCTCCGCCTATCCGGGCGTGTACTTTACCGGCGACGGCTGTCGTCGCGACGAAGACGGCTATTACTGGATCACCGGCCGGGTGGACGACGTGCTGAACGTTTCCGGACACCGTCTCGGCACCGCGGAGATCGAAAGCGCGCTGGTGGCCCATGAAGCGGTGGCCGAAGCGGCCGTGGTGGGGTATCCGCACGACATCAAGGGGCAGGGCATCTATGTGTACCTGACGCCGAACGACGGCGTAGTGGTTACCGATGAGCTGACTCAGGAAGTGCGTAACTGGGTGCGCAAGGAACTCAGCCCCATCGCGTCACCGGATCTGATCCA
>JBNKEN010000292.1:0-3187 GCA_050288805.1 Pseudoalteromonas sp. | reverse complement strand
TTATCAGCGCCTTGACTGCCTTGGTCTTGAGTAACGGATTTATAATGCCGGCAAAACGTGACATCAGCGGCGCGGTGGCTTCGACATTGGCAACCAGGTGATCCTTAAACGGGCGGGCGTAAATGCCGTGATAGTAGTTAAGGAAACGGGCGCGGAATGTCGGCACATCCACCTTGATCGGGCATGCGGTGGTGCAGGCCTTACAGGCAAGGCATTCGTCCATGGAGGCTTTGACCTCGTGGGAAAAATCGTATTCCCCCTTGGCCTTGGCGCGGTTGTTGATAAAGCGTTCCCATAGGGAAAGTCGCTCGCCCTTGAGCAGTTGTTTTTCTTCATCCAGCAAGCGGGTGCCGGCCTGCTCCTGAAGCCTCAGCCATTCGCGCATCAGCCCGGCGCGGCCCTTCGGTGAATTGCGCCTGTCGCGGGTGACCTTGTACGAAGGACACATGGGCGACTGTTCATCGTAGTTAAAACACAGGCCGTTGCCGTTGCAGGTCATGGCGTTGTCGAAGCTGGTTTTGACATCAGTTTCTATTTGACGGTCGAACCAGGCGCGTTTCTGATCGTCGACGCTCACCAGGCTGGCGTTGCTTTCGAGCGGCGTACATATTTTGCCCGGATTGAGGCGGTTGTCGCCGTCAAACGCGGTTTTAATGCGGCGCAGATCGGTAAACAGCTCCTCGCCGAAAAATGCCGGACCGTATTCGCTGCGGTAACCCTTGCCATGCTCGCCCCACATCAGGCCGCTGTATTTTGCGGTGAGCGCCACGACCTGATCCGATATTTGCCTAAGCAGTTGTTCCTGCGCCGGATCGCACATATCAAGTGCCGGACGCACGTGCAGCACGCCGGCGTCGACATGGCCGAACATACCGTATTGCAGCCCGTGTCCGTCGAGCAATTGCCTGAATTCGACGATAAAGTCGGCCAGATTTTCCGGCGGCACCGCAGTGTCTTCGGCAAAGGCCAGGGGTTTTTGTGCGCCCTTGACGTTACCGAGCAGGCCGACTGACTTTTTACGCATGGCGTAAATTTTAAGAATGTCCGCCTTATTGTCGGTGAGTTGATACCCGATAAGTCCGCCCTCGCCGTTGGCTATCATGGCATCGAGTTTAGCGCACAGGCTTTCGACCTTATCCTTGATATCTTCCGGGGATTCGGCATTGAACTCAACCATGTTGAGGCCTTGCATGTCCTTGCCGGGAACGTCGGTAATTAAGTCCGATACCGAGTGCCAGACGATGTCTTCGCGAGCTAGGTTCAATACCTTACTGTCGACGGTTTCAACCGAGGTTGCATTGGCGCTTACCAGAAACGGCGAATTGCGAAGCGCCGAATCGAAACTGTCGTACTTGATGTTGATAAGTGTTTTAAACGGAGCGAGCTTAGTGATATTGAGCTTGGCTTCGGTGACGACGGCAAGCGATCCTTCCGAGCCTGTGATCACGCGGCCAAGATCGAAGGTTTGTAAGTCATCACTTAAAACATGTTCCAGGTCATAGCCGGTTAGAAAACGATTGAGGCGCGGAAATTTGGCGAGGATCTTATCGCGTTTTCCGAGCGCAATATCAAGCACGGTGGCGTAGAGGTTACCCACCTTGGTGTCTTGCTGTGCGATAAGCTCCGCCTTTTCTCTCGGTATGGG
This sequence comes from Pseudoalteromonas sp., assembly GCA_050288805.1. Lineage (GTDB taxonomy): Bacteria > Pseudomonadota > Gammaproteobacteria > Enterobacterales > Alteromonadaceae > Pseudoalteromonas. The sequence continues at coordinate 1,542 of JBNKEN010000292.1, read as the reverse complement.
TTGCGTGCAAAGCTCGGTACCGTCGACGAGAATACAGCTAAGGGCCAGTACATGGTCGCTGGTTTTGCCGTATACCAATGAACCCTGTCCCGATGCGTCGGTATTGACCATGCCGCCGATGGTTGCGCGATTACTGGTAGAGAGGTCCGGGGCAAAGAAATAGCCGTAGGGCTTTAAAAAATCGTTGAGCTGATCTTTAATCACACCTGCCTGAACGCGTACCCACCCTTCGTTCTCGTTGATTTCGAGAATTTCGCGCATATGGCGGGATAGGTCGATTACGATGCCGGGCGTCAGCGACTGGCCGTTTGTGCCGGTGCCGCCACCACGCGGGCCGAAACTGAGGCCGAGAAACGGATCCTGTGAGGCCGTCTGCATGGCAATCTGTATATCTTTTGCATCCCTCGGAAAAAGTACCGCCTGGGGAATTTCCTGGTAAACGCTGTTGTCGGTGGAGGTGATAAGGCGTGTCGCGTAACTCGCGTCGGTGTCACCTTTAAAGCCCTTTGTTTTTATTGTTTCCAGGTACTGGCCGACGAGTTCGGTGGCTGCGTCTTTCTGGCTTAGCTTTGCAATCATGGCGGATAATGTTTGGGGACGATGGCCCGATTATATCACGTTGAAACGAGATGCAAATTGGCGATGTCAAAGTTTGTAACACTTCTTCATACCCGGACATAAGGTTATGCGTATACTGAGAAAAGATGATAGGAGGCTTGATGAATAAATTAGTTTCAACCGCAGCGGCGCTGGTTTGTTTTGTGCTGGCACTGGTGTTTATTCTGGTGCCCGGACCGTCGATTCTGTTTACGCTTCTGGGTCTTTTTTTACTGTCGCTGCACTACCCGGGGGCAAGGCGTCATCTGAAGAAATGTCAACGGGGCTTAAGTGCCGCATGCGCCGCCTTGGACAGGCGCATAGCGAAAAAATAAGGCGAAAAAAATGCCGGCATTTGCCGGCATTTTCGTTTTTATGTTACTTGGCGTGTTTTTCAGCCAGGTATAACCAGGTTTCCAGTACGGTATCCGGGTTGAGCGACACCGAATCGATGCCCTGATCGACCAGCCAGGCGGCGAAGTCTTCGTGATCCGACGGTCCCTGACCGCAGATGCCGACGTACTTGCCCTTTGCCTTGGCGGTTTGAATCGCCATCGACAACAGCTTCTTGATAGCCGGGTTACGCTCGTCGAAGAGGTGCGCAATCAGGCCGGAATCGCGGTCAAGACCCAGCGTCAATTGAGTCAGGTCGTTGGAACCGATAGAGAAACCGTCGAAGATTTCCAGGAACTCGTCGGCGAGCAGTGCGTTCGACGGCAGTTCACACATCATGATCACCTTCAGGCCGTTTTCGCCGCGCTTCAGGCCGTGCTCTTCGAGCAGCTCAATAACGCGGGCGCCTTCTTCAAGGGTGCGTACGAACGGGATCATGATCTCGACATTGGTCAGGCCCATGATGTTGCGAACGCGTTTTATGGCTTCACATTCGAGGGCAAAACAGTCGCGGAAGTCTTCGGAAACATAGCGTGAAGCACCGCGGAAACC
>JBNKEN010000291.1:0-2231 GCA_050288805.1 Pseudoalteromonas sp. | reverse complement strand
CATCAGGGCTTCACAGAGCAGGGACGTGAGCACCAGTGGAAGCACGGCAACAATTGCGGCGCGCAGGCTGCCGAAGGTAATAAGACAGAAAACAAATACTGCGCTGTATACCCAAAACAGCATCTGGTTACTGGCGGCCTTCACCACCTGATTCGTGGCCGCTTCAATGCCCGAAGACCCGGCCGCGAGGAGGAAAGAGCGGGATTCGGTGCTGTGGGTGGCCGCAAAGTTCTCCGCCACCCGGGCAACCTTATCCAGGGTTTCCGCCTTGTGGTCACGTAAATAGGTGATAAGCGGCATTACGGAACAGTCGGTGTTAAACAGCTCAGGGCGGTTTAGCGTTGCCTGTTGCGCCGCATAATTAAGCACGCTCTGGTTGCGCATGATACTGGCAAACTTGGGATTGCCCTCGTAACTTCCGGCGGTGATCTGCTTGACCGCATCGACCAGGGATACCGTGGTCTGGACTTCGGGAAGCTGGCGCAGCTGCCAGGCCAGGCGATCGGTTTCGATCAGGGTTTCGTAGGTCAGGCACCCTTCGCTCGGGGTTTTAATGATCACCGCAAACAGATCACTGGATAAGCCGTAATGTGACGTGATGTAGGCGTTGTCGACGTTGTAGCGCGAATCGGGCCTGAGCTCCGGCGCACCCGGATCCAGGTCGCCGATTTTGAGGTCCTGGCGGATCACCGAGCCTGCGACACCAAGCGCCAGCGCGACGACTACGGCGGTCGCCGCCCATTTGCCGCGCGTAAATATGCCAAGGCCTAACCACATGCGGTTGAACCCCTTGGGCTTACCGCTTTGCTGAACCGCTTTCAGCATGCGTAATGCGGCCTGCTTGTCGACGCCTGTGTAGGAAAGCGCGACCGGCATCATCAGCAGGGTGGTAAAGATCAACACACCGACACCGATACTGGCGGTGATGGCAAGCTCGCGGATCACCGGAATATCGATGAGCATCAGCACGGCAAACCCGACAGAATCGGAGAGCAGGGCGGTGAGGCCGGGTAAAAACAAACGGCGGAAGGTGTAGCGGGCGGCGACGACCTTGTGGGTGCCCTGCGCGATATCCTGCATGATGCCGTTCATCTTTTGCGAAGCATGGGACACGCCGATGGCGAAGACAAGGAAGGGAACCAAAATAGAATAGGGATCGAGCGAATAACCGAGTCCGGACACGATACCCAGTTGCCAGACAACCGCAAGCAGCGAGCACAACACCACCAGCAGGGAACTGCGGATACAGCGGGTATAGGCGAAGATGATCGCCAGGGCGATAACCACCGCAACGGCGAAAAACACCATGACCTTGTAGAGGCCGTCGATCAATTCGCCTACCAGCTTGGCAAATCCGATCACCCGAATCTTGAGGGGCCCTTCGCCCGCATCGCCGTTCAAACGCGCCTGGCTGTCGCCAAGGTACTCGTATTTGTCTCGCAGCTCATTTAGTACCCCTGCGAATTGATAATAATCTATGCCCTTGCCGGTCGATGAATCCTTGTCGAGCAGAGGCACTATCAGCATGCTTGATTTGAAATCATTGCCGACCAGATTACCGACCAGGCCGGCACGGGCGATATTGAGTTGCAGTTCTGAGATTGCGCGCTTTGAACCGTCATAGGAATTGGGCATAACGGGGCCGCCCTGAAATCCCTCTTCGGTCACTTCCGTCCAGCGCACGCCGGGACTCCATATCGACTTCATCCATGCCCGGTCGACGCCGGGCGTCAGGAACAGGGCGTCGTTTATTTCTTTAAGCGCTTCAAGGTATTCGGGATCGAATATAGACCCGCTGTTGCTTTCGACCACCACGCGCACCGAGTTGCCGAGGCCCTTGAGCGAGGCGCGATATTCATTGTAATTTTTGATATAGCTGTGGCTTTGCGGGATCATTTTCTCAAAGCTGGGGCTGAGCGCCAGTTTGTTAACTGCTGTCGCACCCAAAAACAGCGTCATCACCGTTATCAGGACGATAAAGACAATGCGATTGTTGAACACCAAACGTTCGAGGAAATTCCCCGAACGGGTGTCGAATTCGCTGAGATTTTCGATTCTCGGCATCATGATTGTGTTCTTACTTGTACCCATACTTCTTGTCCGGACAGAATTTTTTACTTGCATGATTGAAGGCTTTGCAGTTGTGCGCCCTTAACCCCGGCGCTGAACAGACCCGCACCCTGCAGGGTGAGGCCGAATACCGGGGCGGGACGACACTGCTCGATGATATC
>JBNKEN010000290.1:0-2773 GCA_050288805.1 Pseudoalteromonas sp. | reverse complement strand
ATGTTACGTTGGAAGAAGATATCGTTATGCAGACGGTGCGTGCGTTGTTTGGCAGTGTCGACGCAAACTTGTCATTTACTTCCGGGTTGGATGCTTCAGGACATGGACTAATTGATTCTTACTTGCAAGGTGACGCCGCGTCACAACTTGCTGCCGGAATTTCATTTTCTCTGTATAAGACATACCCGATCCCCATGTATCGACAAAATGCCGTTGAATCGTCGGCGTTTGATCATCTAGGTTATTCATCCATTAGTGATACGTTAGACGTCCAGTTCGATTCGGGGGCAGTGTACCGGTATGAGGCCGTTCCGCGTGATGTTTGGGACGACTTCTTTTATTCTTCCTCGCTCGGAACATATTACAACGAGCATATTCGCGGGCGGTATTCATCGACCCGGTTGGAATAAGTCTCTGATCTACATGCCGTCCTGAAGGGGATCCACAAACAGGTTATCACTCTGTGGGTCGGCCTTCAGGCCTACAAAAGCAGTCGTCGTAAACGACGAACACAGGATGTCCGTGTTGCTAACCAACTAACCCCTTAAAATACAACAGAAATCGTTTCACCGTGCGCCGTTGTTTTCCACGCTTCATTGAGACTTAGCAGCTCTTCGAGCATTTGCTCAAAGCGGGCTTTGGTGATCGCAGGGCACGGCAGGTTTCGGGTGTTGCAGGCCTGCTCGGTCAGATATAAAAAGTTTTCGTAGTCGGGCAAGCCGCACCACAACATGGATTGCAGGGCTTCAACCATAGATTCGGTTTGCCACACGTCGGTTCTGTCGGCGATTTCGCGCGACAGCTCATTGTGTTCCAGCTTGAAACTGATGTCTGCACCGGCCTTCAACTGGCCGTAAAAGGCGCCCTTGATATCGAAGTGTTTTTCCACCACGTAGTGGATCATGTCGTGCGGGGCGATGCCTTGCTCCGGCATGCTGGTTTCGGTGCTGCTTTGGTCGCCACGAATGCATTTCAGATGGCCGTATTTACCGGCGCTTTTGGTAAAGATGATTTCCATTTCGACTCCTGTGTCGTCCATGTATAAACGAGAAAAGCGTTATTTTATCGTGCGCTTAAGTCGTCATGTTAAGCCCTTTAGATCGGGCAATCCAGCCTGTTGTGTGCACCGAGCCGTTAAAAGCGCACCTGCAAACCTGCGTACACCCGGTTTATCTCCATAAAGCTGTAGCGATCGTAGCCCAGCCGCAGTGACCAGGCGTCGGCATAATCGAATTGGACGCCGAGCCCTGCCTTGACCCCGGCTGCAAAATCTTCGCTCGAGGCGATAACCTCGCGCTCATAGGAGGCCGCCAGATGGCCGTGAACCTTGGATCTGAGGTGGTTGAGCACCACGGCTCCCTCGATATAGGGGCGGATCACGTCGCTTTGCGCCAGCGGGTAAAGGGTGCCGCCCAGTTCGAAGATATTCAGATCGACCTCGGTGTCGGAGCGTTCGGCGCAAAATATCGAACAGGCGCTGCCGTTAAATGCGATTTCGATCCCCGAGGTGCCGCTGAACCAGATTGCGAGATAGTCGCTCAGGTAGTAGCCGACCGCCAGGCTGTAGTTAAGCGCATCGCTTTCCTTGTCGTCGATGTAATTGCCGTCGATTTGCCTGGTTATGCGCTCGGGCAATTGATCGTACGCATCGGCGGTCGAGTAGCGCAGGTAGTTGGTGACGGTCGCCACGTTGATGAACACGCGATCGCTGATATCCGCCGCCGATGCACGGGTGGCGCACAGCAAGGTGAGCAAGTAAAACAGTTTTTTCATTCCGTGATTTTATCGGTCTATGTGCAATAACGAACGAACCTTAGCATCTAGAAAATCGGGGACAAAGTAAGGCTTTGTTCGAAATTGTAACAAGCGCGCGAAACTGAGTGAGCGAACACAAACGGGAAAAGAGGCGTGAACGCAATGTGAGGGCCAATCTTGGGTGACATTTTCATCAGGGTACAAACCAGGGCCGTACAGTCCGGCTTGTTGAACTGGCTGGTATAGACAGGCTGTGCCCGGAGCGGATCAACCATGCCTTCGACACGCCGCCGGAGCGCGCTTCGGCCTTTGCCGTTCGTACGGCGACAAAGAGTAGACAGGGGATGGTGAAGTGAATATGCTGCTTGGCGAAAAAGAAGAATAATTACCGCTCATGGGTGCCGTTATGCCGTTGGATAAAGTACAAAGTTTACAAACCAAAATCATCTACCCGTTTCTCGCCGTGTTGGCCCTGGCGGGCCTCGTTCTGCTGCTTTTGCCTGCTCCCCTCGAACGCACTTGGGTGTTCGGCCTGCTGGTGCTGACGGGCGTTGTTCAAGGCGTGCTCGGCCTGGTGCTGTATAAGCGTTATGTGGGCGAGCGCCTGACCCGACTCCATCACTATCTGGGGCTGGTGGTCAGCACCACGACAGCGCCCTCGGAGCGGCTTGTCGACAGCCAGAAAGATGAATTGGCCGAGATCACCAACAGCCTGAGCGGCTTTATCGAAGGCCTCAGCGCCGTGCTCAGCGAAATTCGCGCCGATGCCCAAAGTTTTAAGGAGGACGCGCGGATCCTGGCCGATCAGATGAACGCGGCGGAAGCCGCGGTCGACAAGAGCGCCCGGGAAAACGAACAGATCACCGTGTCGCTCAATGAAATTACCTTGACCGCCGACGACCTGTCGGCCAATGCGGATCAGCTCAAATCGACGGCCGTCGACGTCAACCAGCTGTTGGCGGCGGGCAACAAGGAAGCGATTGCAAACCACGGCGCCATGACCAGCTTTGCCGAAGGG
>JBNKEN010000289.1:0-12941 GCA_050288805.1 Pseudoalteromonas sp. | reverse complement strand
CGGCTATGTTCCGCGCCTCGCCACAACCCGCAGCGGTAAACCCAATGAACGGGCCGCGCGGATAGAGTGGGAACATATAGTACCGGCCTGGGAATTCGGTCACCAGCTGCAATGCTGGCAACAGGGCGGGCGCAAAAACTGCATTGCCAGCAGCGAACAATTTCGCAAAATGGAAGCAGATCCCAACAATCTCGCCCCGGCCATCGGCGAAATCAACGGCGATCGTGCCAATTTTCGCTTCGGTATGCTGCCGGTTGAGGCAAACCAGTACGGCGCCTGTCCGGTCAAAATCGATTTCAAGCAACGGGTGATTGAACCGCCGCCGTTTGCCCGCAAGCGCATTGCCGAAGCCTACTTCTACATGCAGAAAACCTATGGCCTCAAGATCTCCGACAAACAGCAGAAGCTGTTCAATGCCTGGGCCGCACAACCCGAATCACGCAAACGGCTGTAACCGGGCTGCATCCCTTTTTCACCTGGTAATATGGGATTAATTTGGAGTTTTATTTATAGTGGTCAAAGACATGACCCCATGTCGTTTGGATCAAAAAATATAAATAACAAGGACTCCCATGAAAAAGGTTATACCTCTGGGCTTGGTTGCCTCGGCTATTTTACTGGCAACCGGTTGCGACAATGCCACCCAACAACACACTGATTCGCCGAAAACCGAACTGCACGCCGGCGAGGTTACTCCGCCGGTGGCGGAAAAGATCCCCCATACCACAGAAATTCACGGTTACACCCTGACCGACAACTACCACTGGCTAAGGGACGATACCCGCAGCGACGAAAAGGTGCTGGCACACCTGCGACAAGAAAACGATTATACCCGGGCGATGCTGGCCAATAGCGAAACGTTACAACACACCCTGTTCGAAGAAATTAAAGGGCGCATCGTTAAAGATAACCGTTCGGTACCGGTCAAGCGTGGCAATTTCTATTATTTCAACGAAACCCGAGGTGAAGAGGAATATGCCTCCTACTATCGCAGCAACACGGTTGCAGGCACCGACCCTATGCTGCTGCTGGATGTCAACAAACAGGCTCAAGGACATGAGTACTATGCGATTTCATCGTTTTCCGTCAGTCCCGACGATGCCTTGATGGCGTATTCGGAAGACACCCTGAGCCGCCGTATCTACACGGTCAAAATCAAAGACCTGGCCAGCGGTGAACTGCTGGACGATCGGCTCGAAGGCACAGACGGAGACATAATCTGGGCCAACGACAACCGCACCCTGTATTACATCAAGAAAGATCCGGTCAGCCTGCTCGGCAGCCAGGTTTACCGCCATACTCTGGGAACCCCGCAAAGCCAGGACGAGCTGGTCTATGAGGAGCTGGATAAGAGCTACTATACCGGCCTCATGAAAAGCAAAGACGGCAGCCAAATCTTTATCACCCACTCAAGCACCGAGGCGTCGGGCGTCTCGCTGTTATCTGCCGACGATCCCAAGGCCGAAGCCAAACGCTTTACTCCGAGAATGCCGGGCCACGAGTATCGCATAGCCAAGCTCAATGACTGGTACTACATCATCACCAACCGGGATGCGGTCAATTTCAAGCTGATGAAGGTTGCAGCCGATAAAGCCGAAGACACCGCAAACTGGCAAACCGTGATCGATCACAACCCGAACGTGAAGTTTGAAGATCTCGAACTGTTCACCAATCACCTGGTGTACAAAACCCGCAGTCAGGGCCAGTCGGAACTTACCATTCGTGATCTGGCAAACGGCAAGGAACATACGCTGAACTTTAACGATCCGGCTTACCGCATCAGCCTGACCGGCAACCACATGCTCGACAACGAAAATGTGCGCGTCAGCTACAGCAGTATGACCACGCCACGCACCACGTATGAAATCGATCTTAACGATTTCGCAAAAACCCAGCTCAAGCAAGACCAGGTGCTTGGCGAGTTCAACCCTACGGATTACACCTCGGAACGCATTTTCGTTACCGCCCGCGACGGCGTACAGGTGCCAGTGTCTTTGGTCTATAAGAAAGCCCTGTTTAAAAAGGACGGCAGCAATCCCTTGCTGCAATATGGCTACGGTTCTTACGGCGTGACGTTTGATCCGGGCTTCTCGTACAGTCGCCTGAGCCTGCTGAACCGCGGTTTTGTGTTTGCCATTGCCCACATTCGCGGCTCCCAGATGCTCGGACGCCCCTGGTATGAAGACGGTAAAAAGCTGCACAAGAAGAATACCTTCAACGACTTTATCGACGTCACTAAGGGCCTTATCGCACAAGGCTATGGCGATGCCAAACGCGTGTATGCCCAAGGCGGCAGCGCCGGTGGCCTGCTGATGGGCGCGGTGATTAACCAGGCCCCCGAACTATACCATGGCGTGCATGCGGCGGTGCCTTTCGTTGATGTTATCAACACCATGCTGGACGAGAGCCTGCCGCTGACCACCAACGAATACGACGAATGGGGTAACCCGAATGACAAGCCGTATTTCGACTATATGCGCTCTTACTCGCCCTATGATCAGGTCAAGGCGCAGGCCTATCCGAACCTGCTTGTGACAACCGGTCTGCATGACTCTCAGGTACAGTACTTCGAACCGGCCAAATGGGTCGCCAAGCTGCGTGAGATGAAAACCGACAATCACAAGCTGTTGTTCAAGATAGATATGGATGCAGGCCACGGCGGTGCATCGGGCCGCTTCAAGAGTATCAAGGATACGGCCCTGAACTATGCCTTCTTTATCGAGCTGTCCAACGGTAAGCTGTAATTAATCAGGCATTGTATAAGGCCCGACTCAGGTCGGGCTTTTTAATGTAAACCACTTAACCTCTGCGCCCGTCGGCTCTCGGATACGTCAGGATCCCAACGACATGCAGCAAGAAAAGCGCAAAGCCGGCAACCCACAACAGGGCGCTGATTTGCCACGCGACATGGGGCGCAACAAGCAAAGGCAACAGGCTGCGGCAAAAGGCCGCTGACGCGACCAAAATAAATGCCCCGGCCACATAAGCCGGGATCTCCAAGCTTCTTCCGGTGTGACCATGTGATACACGGGTCATCATAGAGATTATCATCAACCCCATCGCACCTATGGTGACCAGGTGCAGCGCATCTTTAAATGGCAACAACCAGCCAGTGAGAGCCAATCCCATCAAAAACATCCCCGTCCCCAGGCACAGGTATGACAAATGTAAGGACCACAGCAATGGAACGGTCACGATCCCCCTGTGCCACCAAACCCGGCAGCGATACAGGTGAAGCAAAGCCACGGCCACAATCAACCAGGGGGCAATATCGGGCAAATCCACAACCTGAACAGCGAAAAAAGCCATAATGGCCGCGACAGACAACCAGAATACCAGGCGATCCAGACCGGGCTTTCGCACCTGCGCTATGTCGAGTCGGCGCGCCGTAAAAAACGGCACCACACGTCCCGCGATCACCCCGATCAACAACGTGACTACCAGCACGGCCGTATCGACCAATCCCAAGGCCTGTACCGTATGTCCGCCCTTGGCGAGATAAAGAAACACCAGGTTCAGCACGGCAAGGACAAGAAAGATGCCTATCAGGGGATAATTATGACGGCTTCTGGTGGTGAGCAGCATATCGGCGAATTTTGCGATCATACAAACCCACCAGCTTCCCTGCAGCAACCCAACCAGATAAAAAGCCTGCTCCGGCGAATCGGGCTTAGGAACAAAAAACGCAAACCTGGCCGCAAGCCACAACAGGCTGCTCAGCAGCAGGGCCGTTCCGCTCATGGTCGGAACGCCGGTCCAGGTTTGTGCCGCGGTCAGCACAAAACCAACCGCCACAACGGCAACGAAACCAAATATCATCTCATGGGCGTGCCAAAGTGTGGCCGGAATGCTCAATGCCCAGGTGACCTTACCTGCCAGCAATAACCCCCAGTACAACACGCTCAGCAGTGCCAGCAAACCGCCGGCCAAGAAATACGGCCTGAACGGCATCATCCACAGGGGCCATCGGTCGATTCGATACCAGGGAAAGTGACGGGAAACGGGTTCGCTTAAATTGATCGGGCGCATGCTTTACCTCTTTGCATCGTGACCTCTGAACGGAAAGACCTCTCGTTTAGAGCAGGAACCAAGCCAAAAATAAAAACTGATATAAATCAGTTAAGTGCGAAATAGCCCTGCCAAAAAGAGTCAAAATAACCTAATCTTTTTTAGGTTCTTCTAATTCAATAGAGTCAATATGACATGAGCCAACCCGCCAACCTGCTTGAGCTGGCGCTCGATTTAACCCGGTGCCTGAAAGCCGCTGACCGCTACGATCGAATGCTGGGCGCATTACGCAAGGTAATACAGTGCGACGCCACCGCTTTACTGGAGCGCAGGGGAGAATTACTCAAACCCATCGCCATCCAAGGGTTGAGCAAGGATACCTTGGGCAGACGCTTTACCATCGGCGAACACCCGCGCTTGGAGGAAATTTGCCAATCGGCCAAACCGCACATTTTTCCCCGCGAGTGCCCGCTGCCGGATCCCTACGATGGCTTGCTGCTGGCGCAAACCGGAAACGTCCCGGTTCATGCCTGCATGGGGCTGCCGCTTTACGATGAGCATACCCTGATAGGCGCATTGACGTTTGACAGCCTGACTCCGAGCGCATTTGACGACCAGGATCTGCGCCAACTGACCCTGATCGCAGACCTCGTCGCTGCGGCGCTGAAAACCGCGTTCCGCATTGAAGAGATGGAACGGGCAACGCAGCAATCCAACGCCCTGGCACAGGAGCTGAATCGTGAATCCCTGGTTCGCGACGGCGCCGAATTGATAGGTGACAGCCAGGGAATGCAGCGCCTCAAGGCGGAGATAGATCTCGTAGCAGGCTCGGATTTCAGCGTACTGATCCAGGGTGAAACCGGAGTCGGCAAGGAGCTGGTTGCACGTAATCTGCACCTCAGGTCGTCCCGCGCCGACAAACCCTTTATCCACCTCAACTGCGCTTCCCTGCCGGAGGGCCTGGCCGAGAGCGAGTTTTTCGGCCACAGCAAGGGCGCGTTTACCGGTGCAGAAAGGGCGCGTCCGGGCAAGTTCCAGCTCGCCGACGGCGGCACCCTGTTTCTCGATGAAATCGGCGAGCTGCCGCTGACGCTGCAAAGCAAACTGCTGCGTGCGCTGCAAAGCGGTGAAATCCAGCCGGTCGGCGAGGACGAGGTGAGACATGTCGATGTCAGGATCCTGGCCGCCACCAACCGTGACCTGGCGCAGGAGGTTGAGGAGGGGCGTTTTCGCGCCGATCTGTACCACAGGCTCAGCGTATTTCCGCTATACGTTCCGCCGCTCAGGGAGCGCGGCGACGACGCCGTGCTGTTGGCGGGGTATTTTGCCGGACAAACGGCTCGCAAGCTGGGCATCACTCAGCTCAGACTATCGGAACAACTGTCTTATCAGTTGTCGCACTATGCCTGGCCAGGGAACGTTCGCGAACTGGAACATACGGTGCGACGCGCCGCGCTGAGAGCAAAGCAAGAGCAATGGCCTTCACCCATAGTCAGCATGTATCCGGAGCATGCGGGTCTGGTTGACTCTCACGCCCCTTCCGCGCAAATAAAAACAGAGATTGCGGCGCCCGACGACGAAAACAGGGTGTCGCTGAAACAGGCGACAGACGAATTCCAGGCATCCCTGATCCGTCGGCAACTGGGCGCCTGCGATCATAACTGGGCCGCTGCGGCCCGTGCGCTCAATACAGATCGCGCCAACCTGGTGCGTCTGGCCAAACGGCTTGGGATACGCGTCGAAAAGCGTCTCCATGCGCCCCCGAGAAGATAAAAAATGGCCCGATATCGGGCCATTTTCAACGGCATGCAGAGGTTAACGGCCGACCGCCGCCGCACCTTGCCTGCGCGGATCCGCCGCACCGTGCATAATGCCGTCGGGCATTCGCATAATGGCTTCCACCGCGCCTATGGTGCGCCAGTCGCTCTTTTTGTCGGGATCGACATGCTGACCGCGTTGCTGCAACAATTTAACCGTATCGGGAGAAATACCGCTTTCCACCAGAATTTCATCCGGCATCCACTGGTGGTGAATACGCGGCACCGACACCGCCGTGGCAACGTTCATATTGAAGTCGGTGGCATTCAGCACCGACTGCAAAACCGCCGTGATGATGCGGCTGCCGCCGGGACTGCCGGTGATAAAGAACGGCTTGCCGTCCTTGAACACCATGGTCGGGGTCATGCTCGACAACGGGCGTTTTCCGGCCTGGATCGCGTTGGCTTCACCGCCGAGCAGGCCATAGCCGTTCGGCACCCCCGGTTTGGCGGAAAAGTCATCCATCTGGTTATTCAGCAGAAAACCCGCTCCGCCGACGGACTTACCGTTACCGTATGAAAAGTTGAGGGTATAGGTCATCGCCACCGCATTACCCGCCGCATCCATGGTCGAGAGATGGGTGGTTTGCGCGCTTTCCTTAACCAGCTTCATTCCGGGTTTGATGTTTGCCGACGGCGTGGCCCTGTCGGGCTTAATGGCGGCACGGATCCGCGCCGCATAGCCCTTATCGGTCAGCTTATCGACGGGCACCGAAACAAAGTCCGGGTCGCCGAGATAGTTGCTGCGATCCGCATAGGCATACTTCATGGTTTCCGCCAGGGTATGCACGTAATCGGCGCTGTTGTGGCCCATGCGCGCCAGGTCGAAACCCTCCAGCACGTTCAGCATCTGGATCAGGTGCACCCCGCCGCTCGACGGCGGCGGCATGGAAACGATCTCGAAATTGCGGTAAGTCCCCTTCACGGCACTGCGTTCCACGACCCGATAGGCCTCAAGATCGTGATGACCGATAAGGCCGCCGCTCCGCTCCATCTTTTCGACGATACGGTCGGCCACCCACCCCTTATAGAAACCGTCTGCACCCTTTTCTGCAACGGCCTTAAGGGTATTGGCGAGATCCTGTTGTTTCAGCAGCTCTCCGGCCCGGTAGGCACTGCCGTCGGCCTTAAAGAAATAGCGCGCGGTATCGCCATCCTGCGTCAGACGCGAGCGCTTGTTTTCCAGCGAGGTCGCAATCCCCCAGGGCAGTTCAAACCCTTTTTCGGCCAGCTCAATGGCCGGCGCCATTACGGTTGCAAGGGGTAAGGTGCCGTATTTTTGGTTTGCCTCGGTCAGCCCCATCACGGTTCCGGGCACCCCGGACGCATGCAGCGACCACTGCGCCTTGTCGTTATCGACACTGCCGTCGGGCCGCACGAACATATCCCGCCCCGCCTTGGCGGGCGCCATTTCGCGAAAATCCAGCGCAACCACCCTGTCTTCCTTGGCGATATAGGCGAGCATAAAACCACCGCCGCCGATGTTGCCCGCCTGGGGATAGGTGACCGCCAGGGCGAACGCAGTTGCGACGGCGGCATCGACGGCATTGCCGCCGAGCTCTATCATTCGGTAACCGGCCTCTGCCGCCAATTGTTCCTGCGCAACCACCATGCCCTTGCGGGCCATAACGGGGTGGAAGCGGTTAAGGTAGTCGTTAAGCGGCGCGGTGCTTTGCGTTGTCTGAGCCGCGTTTGCGGCAGGCAGCTGCAAGGCCAGGGCTTGGGAGCCCGAGAAACCGACAACGGCTAACAGCGCCGCACTCAGCAAGCTGTTCTTGAGGATTTTTTTCATTCTTGTTCTCCTGATGATGCCGCCCTTGCCGAAGCCGCGGGCAGCGACATTCTCCCCGTCACAACCCACTCTATGCAGGGCCATTCACAGATGCAACCGCTTATCGTTGAATGGCGGTCCGCAAACAAAAACAGACGGCTAAACCGTAAGTCGCGTTTGCATCACGCCTTGGACGAACGAAAATGCTCCTTCAGCAGTGCCGCAAAGGCCTGCACCTTGGCGCTGCGGTGCATCAGGTGATGGGTTACCAGCCAGATATCCGAACGCCAGCTCAGTTCGTCGGGCAGAATACGCACCAGCTCCGGGTATTTGGCCGCCGTATTGTCGGGCATGCCGCCGATACCGAGAGCATTGGCGATGGCCCGGGTTGCATCGGAAGTTTCCGATACCCGCAGGGTGATGCGTTCGGCGGGCATATGTTCGTCAACCCAGGCAAAATAGGGAACGCGGGCGTTGAACCCCTCGACGCCGGAGACGAAATGGTGTTCGGCCAGAGCGGCCAGGTTTTTTGGCGTTCCATGCTGTTTGAGGTAACGCTCATGGGCATACAGGCCCGCGGCGCTTTTTCCGAGATGCTGGGCGATATAGTCCGGTTCGTTGGGTTCGGGACCGGCGCGAACCGCCAGGTGCGCCTGGCCGTGGTCGAGCCTAAGCCGTTTCTGGTCGAGGATGATCTCCAGCCGCACCTGCGGATGGAGCGCCTGAAACTGCTCGCAGACAGGGCTTAACAGATCGAGAAAGCCCGACACGGTTGTCAGCAGCAAAGAACCGCTCAACGTGCTGTCGGCCGACATAATATCATTGTGCAAACGCTCCAGCTGGTCATGGATATCGGCAGCCACCCGCAGTAACTTGGCACCGCTTTCGGTCACCTTGTAACCGCGGGCGTGACGGTGAAACAGCCGGGCATTGAGCCGTTTTTCAAGTTGGTTGATGCGCCTGAGCACGGTGCTGTGATGCACCACGAGCGATTCGGCCGCCGCCGTTAGGGTACCGAGGCGCGCCACCTCATAGGCCACGCGAATATCCTGCCAGTCGTCGAAATGATTTGCCATGTGCTTACTCTTTAATGTGCGTATACGCACACAAGCTTTGCGTTTACTTTGGTTTTGTGCAAGTTATTTTTTGTTAAAGTGCGTCCATCAACCGAATGAAGGAGTTCGATTATGGCCACTGCAAAACTTATCGCCCTAGCGGGCAGCCTGCGTAAAAACAGTTTCAACCAGCAAGTAATCAATGAAGCCGCGCGTTTCGCCGAGGAGCATGGTGCCGAGGTCGAAGTCCTGCACCTGGCCGATCTTGCGATCCCGATGTTTGACGAAGATCTGGAAGCCGAAGGCACCCCCGAGGGTGTGCGTGTTCTGAAGGACAAACTGCGTAGCGCCGACGGCATTCTGCTTGCCAACCCTGAATACAATGGCTCGATCACGGCGGTCTTGAAAAACGCCATCGACTGGGCATCGCGTACCGAGCAAGGCGCCATGCCTGCGTTCCGCAACAAGGTCGTTGCCCTGTATGCCGGCTCTCCCGGAGGCTTAGGCGGTCTGCGCGGGCTCAACCATGTTCGCGATATATTGTCGGGTATCGGCAGCCTGGTGTTGGCGGATCAGCTGGCCATCGGTGCGGTGCATACCAAGTTTGACGAAAACGGCCGCATCAGCGACCCGGATACGGCGGAAAAGGTGGCATCTTTGGCCCGTCAGCTGGCGGATGTCACCGCCAAACTGAACTAAGCCTGCTGCGCCGCCAGCTTGGCGGCGATAAAATCCTTATGAGTGACGTAAAGCAGATCTGAAATGCGGCGGATCACATGTTCTTCGTGCTTGTCGACCCGCCCGTCCGCACAGGCAATGCGCCACAGCAATTCGATGATTTCGATGCGCTGCTCGGCACTGGTGTGGGCGTTGATGTTGCGCGAATATTGAAAATAATCGATCGACTCGTCGAGGTGCGCCCCGGCCCGGCCGACCAGTTCCGCCACTTCATCGTCGGTCAGCGAAAAATGCGTCGCCAGTAACTCGGCAAGCGCCCTTTCCTCTTCTTCATCAAGCTGGTTGTCGGCCCGCATAACCTCGGTCATCAGCGCCGCCACCGAGGTTTTCAGGTCGGGTTTCATCACCCCTTCCGGCTGCTCCGACAGAGCCAAAAACAGGCGTTTAATCTTCATCAACATTCCAAACTTCCTTTCTCCTGTTATGATCAAACAAGCAGTAGGGCATTTTTTATTACCAAGGAGCTGCCATGATAAACGCTTTGAACCTGATAATCGCACTTAGTTCAGTGCCAGGCAGCCTGGCCCCGGAGGCGCCCCACCAAACCACCTCTGCCCTGTATGACTTTGATCATAAGGTCTATTATCGTCAGCAACAACTCGGCAAGGGCCACTTTATGCTCGCCGTTCGCGCCGACGACTACGCCCATTTCGAAAAACAAAGCGTATTTCTGCTGCGTCAGGCGCAGCGGCTTTGCAATGAAAAACCCTTCACACTCAAGGTAACAAAAGGAGTACAAGGTTATGAAGCGCTGCCGACCCACCCGCGGGCCTATCAGGAAGATTTGACGGCGGAAATAACCTGCGAGTGAGGCGCGGCTCGGGCCCGTTAATTTATGCATTCCCCTTTGGAAGCCGCACCTGCGAAAACCACGTATGCCGGGAACCGGCATGAACCCGGCTGAATAGCCCAGCCCGTCATTTGACGCTCATTCTCCGGGATGTGCGTGGGCCTTCATAACCTGGGCGACGATCCTGAAGGTATCGACCCAGGCCTGACGCAATTCCGGCGTCCATTGTTCCCCCAATCCGACCTTCAGCGCGTAAAGCAGCGCATTACCCACCGGCGTGTAATCCTTGGCCTTCACGCCATAGTCGACATGACGGGCGGCCAGTTGTTTCAAAGCCGGTAACAATGCGTCGAGATCGTCCAATCCCTTAACCGCAATCTTAAGCGTCGCCATCAATTTGCGTCCCTGCTCCCGCATGTTTCCCTTGAACAGGGGTCGCAGGCTCGGATCGTATTCAAACAGTTTGTTATAAAAAATTTCGGCCGCTTGTTCGGCGATGGGCTCGACCTGGGCAAAGCTCGTCTGCACCAGCTGCTTTTGACGTTCTGTTATCGGCATCTACTTTTCATCCTTTCTCGGCAATCAGCAAGGAAACCTTAGTAGATGCAAAGGGAAAATACCAATTTTTACAACAATGACATAGGGTTGCATAAGAGCCACGGATTATGGCATCGCCCCGAACGGGCGGGAAAATTGAGGATTTTCCCGCCCGTTTCGCAAATATCCGGATATTAGTCCTGGTAACCCCAAGGCGCGGAAGGGGCTTCCACCGGCTTGCTCAGGTCGAAATCGACGCGAAATTCCCGCCCTTCACGTACCATGCGGTAGCTGAAGGTGTTCGGGTAAATATACATCTGCCAGGTATTGCCGTTCGACTGTGGGATCCCCTGTTTGACGAACAACTCCTTGGAATACTGATCGGCAGGAAATGACTGCACCGTGTCGAACCCGGCGTCCAGGGTGTGACCGCCGTACATGGTCGAGGGATCATCGCTGCCGTCGGGCTTGCGATGGTCGTGCTTAAGCGACAAACCGCTGCCGGTCTTGCTGATTATCCAGGTCCGCGAGGCGTCTTTACCCACATGAAAGGGGATCTGCAGTTCGCTGTCGCTGCAGCGTCGCACATGCATCACCAGCGTTTCGGTTGAAAACTTGCTCGGCCCGGCGTTGTCGGTTGTCACCTTACCCCGATACGCCTTGCCGCAATGGGCTGCGATGGCATTAAAAAAGGCGTCATGGGTAGGAATGGAAACCAGGGGCGCTGGACGCGCAACCGCGCCGGCACTGGCCAGCAGCAAGGCACTTAATAGTTTGTTGTTCATGGCGTTTTCCCCGCAATAAAAAACCGGAGTCTATAACCAGACTCCGGTTCAGGCAAAAAATTGCGCCGAGTTTTACTGCCAGGGTCGCTCGTCCGCGAGCCGCTGTTCGAACGCGGCGATCTGCGGGTTCAGGGTTTCTGTCACGCCGATAAAGTCCAGTCCGCTCAGCAAGCGCTGTTTGATATCGTCACGAATGTCGAACGGAATCGGCGCAAACTGCGTGCTCAGCAGTTGCTGGTTTTCCAGGTCGACATCGATTTCAATGTGGTCGTTGCGTTCCGCCAGGGCAAACAGGTCGTCCAGCACCGCTTTCGGCAGGCTGATGGCCAGCATCTGGTTGTTGCCGCAGTTATTAAAAAAGATATCGGCAAAACTTTCCGCCAGGATCACCTCAAAACCGTACTGCTTGAGCGCCCAGGGCGCATGTTCTCGCGAAGAGCCGCAGCCGAAGTTTTCGCGACTGAGCAACACGGAAGCGCCCTTGTAGCACGGCCTGTTGAGGATGAAATCCGGATTCAATTCGCCGCTGTCGAGGTAGCGCCAGTCGTAAAACAGGGCCTTGTCAAAACCCTCGCGGCTGGTCGAGGTTAAAAACTGCTTGGGAATGATCTGGTCGGTATCCACATTGTTCTTGTCGAGCGGCGCCAGCAGGCCGTGATGAAAAATAGCCATTATGCTTCTCCTCTGATATCGACGAAGCGGCCGGCAATGGCCGCGGCCGCTGCCATCGCCGGGCTTACCAGGTGGGTGCGCCCGCCGCGCCCCTGGCGGCCCTCAAAATTACGGTTGGAGGTGGATGCGCAGCGCTTGCCCGCCTCCAGGCGATCGTCGTTCATGGCCAGGCACATGGAACAACCGGGCTCGCGCCACTCAAAACCGGCGGCCTTGAAGATCTCCGCCAGTCCCTCGTCCTCGGCCTGCTTTTTCACCAGGCCGGAGCCCGGCACGATCAGCGCCTCAACCCCTTCGGCAACCCGTTTGCCCGCCACGATCGCAGCGGCGGCACGCAAATCTTCGATGCGCGAATTGGTGCAGGAACCGATAAACACCGTATCCACGCTGACGTCCGACAGCTTCTGCCCGGGCTGCAAATCCATGTAGGCCAAGGCACTGCGAATCGCATCGGCCTTGATCAGGTTGCTTTCCTTTGCGGGATCCGGCACCGACTCGTCCACCCCGATAACCTGTTCGGGACTGGTGCCCCAGGTCACCTGCGGCTGCACCTCGTCGGCGGCCAGTTCGATGACCAGGTCGAATTGCGCGTCCGGATCCGATTTCAATGTGTCCCAATAGACCACCGCCGCCTCGAAATCAGCCCCCTTGGGTGCAAATTCACGCCCTTTCAGGTAATCGTAGGTCACCCGGTCCGGTGCGATAAGCCCCGCCTTGGCGCCCATTTCTATGCTCATATTGCACAGCGTCATGCGCCCTTCCATGCTC
>JBNKEN010000288.1:0-2920 GCA_050288805.1 Pseudoalteromonas sp. | reverse complement strand
AATCTTACCGCGCAGCGGCATGATGGCCTGAAAATCGCGATCCCGCGCCTGTTTGGCCGAGCCCCCCGCCGAATCCCCTTCCACCAGGAAGAGTTCAGTACGGTTGCCCTCGGTGGAGGTACAGTCGGTCAGCTTGCCCGGCAGCGCCGGACCCGAGGTGACCTTTTTACGCACCACCTTCTTCGCCGCACGCATCCGGCGTTGGGCGTTCGAAATACAGAGTTCTGCAAGCAGTTCGGCAATGTCGGTGTGTTCGTTCAGCCAAAGGCTGAAGGCGTCCTTGACGATGCCGGAGACAAACGCCGCGCACGAACGCGATGACAGTTTTTCCTTGGTCTGGCCCGCGAACTGGGGATCCTGCATCTTAACCGACAGCACATAGCTGCATTTATCCCAGATATCCTCGGGCGTCAGCTTCACGCCCCGCGGCAGCAGGTTGCGGAATTCACAAAATTCCCGCATCGCTTCCAGCAGGCCCTGACGCAGGCCGTTCACGTGAGTGCCCCCCTGGGCCGTGGGGATCAGGTTGACATAGCTTTCGTTGACCGCCTCGCCGCCTTCCGGCAGCCAAAGCACCGCCCAATCGGCGGCCTCGGTGGAGCCGCTGAAACTGCCGGTAAAGGGTTCCTCCGGCAGCGCTTCATAGCCCTTGCTGGCATCCTTCAGGTAATCTTCCAGGCCCGATTCGTAAAACCATTCCTGGGTTTCCTTGGTCTGCTTGTTGACGAAACGGATCCGAAGGCCGGGACACAACACCGCCTTGGCCTTCAGCAAATGGTTCAGTTTGGTGAGGGAGAAATTGGCCGAATCGAAATAGCTGGCGTCGGGCCAAAAATGCACCGAGGTGCCGGTGTTGCGTTTTCCGACCGTGCCGGTGATCTCCAGATCTTGCACCTTGTCGCCGCTCTCAAACGCCATTTCATAAACATTGCCGTCGCGACGCACGGCGATTTCAACCCGTGTCGAAAGCGCGTTAACCACGGAGATCCCCACCCCGTGCAAACCGCCCGAGAACTGGTAGTTTTTGTTGGAGAACTTACCGCCGGCGTGCAGTTTGGTCAGGATCAACTCGACCCCGGGGATCCCTTCTTCGGGATGGATATCGATAGGCATACCGCGGCCGTCGTCGATAACCTCCAGCGAGTTGTCCTCATGCAGAATCACATCAATCTTGCTGGCATGGCCGGCAAGCGCCTCATCCACACTGTTGTCGATGACTTCCTGGCCCAGGTGATTCGGCCGGGTGGTGTCCGTGTACATGCCGGGGCGGCGTTTAACCGGTTCCAGGCCGTTGAGGACCTCGATGGCTTCGGCGTTGTAATTTTGCTGACTCATAGGGATTTTTATCTTTATATTGTGTCTAGGGCTATGTTTTACGTGATTTTAAGGAAATCTACAATATCGGCAAACCGGCGTTCGAATCCGATAAAACTGTGATCTCCCCCAAATTCAATGTGTTGCTTACAGTCTTTGTAGTAGCCGACGGCCTGCTGATAGGGCAAAACTTCGTCACCGGTTTGTTGCATCAGGCAAAGCAGTTCGGGCCTTGGCAAGGTGTCGAGGTAAAATGGCTTCAGGGCATCGACATGCCGCTCGGCCAGTTCGTAATGGTAATCCTGATAGGGATTATACTGCGGGCCCAGATAACCCTCAAACAACTCAAAGGGCCGCACCGCCGGGTTGACCAGCACCGCAGGTACGCCGAACTGCTGCGACAGCCAGGTGGCGTAATAGCCGCCGAGGGAACTGCCGATGAGCGCCGTCTGGGGGGTGATAAGCCCGGCCAGTTGCGCCATCGCAATATGCGCTTCATGACCAAGCCGGGGGATCCGGTAATCCACCCGGAAATCGGCCAAAAAACGCCCCAACTGCTGCGCCTTGGCGCTTTGCTCGGAACTGTTAAAGCCGTGAATGTAAATTACCCGACTGACCATATTACCTCTGTTCTCACCCTTCCCTTCTCGTCCACCTCGATAAGCCGCCAGCCCGGCCCGAGGTTTTCCTGTTGCCAGTCTTTGCTGTACTTGGAAAACTGGATGGATGTAGCGGGTGTCGCCGCGATCTCTATGCCGTTTCGGCGCCAGCCATAGTCGTTATGCACATGGCCGTGAAACAGGTGGCTGACGCTACCGCTGCCCGCCAGTACGTCCAGCAGGCGGTCACCGTTTTCCAGCATATGTTTGTCGAGATAGCCTTCTATCGCCAGCGGGTGATGATGACAAAATGCGATAATCGGTGCCAGGCTTTGGCGACACGCCGCAGCCAGCTCGGCAAAATGTTCATCGCTTACCAAACCGGCCGGCGTCGGCCCTTTGGAATCAAGTAGCAACAAGTGGCAATTGGGTGCTGAAATGCTCTTTTCGCCGCGGATCTGGCCGTGACTGATGCCGCTTAACTGCGCAATATCGTCATGATTTCCCGGCAACCAGAACACGGGGCAAGTCAGTGCACTTTGCGCCACCAGCTCGGCAAAATGCCGATACGACTGCTCGCTGTGATCTTGGGTCAGATCGCCGCCAAAAATCGCCAGGTCTAAGTCGGCCTTCGCCATGTCGTCGAGCGTCGTCCGCAGATGGGCCGCGGTATCAACGTCGAAATAACGCCCCGCACTATCGGCAAACAGGTGGCAGTCGGTAAAATGAGCGACACGCAGAGGTTGCCCGTCGACCCGGTAAGTGGTCTTAAACCAGTCCGTCATTGAGATCCCAGTCCAGTACGGCCTCGCCGTGGCTGATTGAAAAATTGAGCCAGTCATGCAAAAACGCATTGAGCTGATATTTCTCATCCTTATGGTGCATTTTCGGGTTCGGATAGCCGTAGGAAGGCTTAATCCTTTGATGGTAATCATGGTTTATCACCTCGGCCAGCTGGGCATCGTGATAGATCCTGACCGACAGCGGCGGGTTTAACAAACAGTGAC
>JBNKEN010000287.1:0-2727 GCA_050288805.1 Pseudoalteromonas sp. | reverse complement strand
GGTGATCACCACTTCCAGTCCGCCGCCCTTGCGGTTATGCAGCGCCAGGGTGCCGTCGTGGGCTTCGATGATTTCCCGGCACAGGGCCAGGCCCAGTCCGGTGCCCGACTGTTTGTTGGAATAAAAGGGCAGCAGGGCGTTTTTCAGCACCTGTTCCGACATGCCGGTGCCGCGGTCTTTGACCCTCAGGCAGGTCGCGTCACCGGTTTGCTCCACCGAGAGGCGGATCTCCGTGTGCGGCGACCCTGCTTCTGCGGCGTTTTTCAGCAGGTTGATCAATACCTGTTCAAGCTGGCTCGGATCAAAGTAGCCGGGCCGCACCGGCAATTCGCCGTCCTGGCTGAACTCAAGCTGGCTTTGCAGCTTGGCAATGAAATCGTGCCATGCCACGTGCTCACATCGCGGGGTCGGCAGTTTGGCAAATTTGGCGTAGCCGAGAATAAAGCTGTTCAAATGCTCCACGCGTTCCTTAATGGTGGAAAACACGCGTTCCAGCTTGTCGTCCCGATGTTTTTGCGCCAGCAATTGCCCCGAGTGGGACACGGATGAAATCGGCGCCAACGAATTGTTGAGCTCGTGGCTTATGACCCGGATCACTTTTTTCCACACCGCGACTTCCTGGCGGCTGAGCTCGCGGGTCATCTGTTTCAATAAAAATAACTGGTGCTTTTTGTTGTTGAGAAAAAAGTCGCCGCGTGACAAATGCCAGGTATCGTTGCCGTCATCGTGCTCTATGGTGAACAAACCGTCCTGATGGCGCACAATGGCCTGGCGTAGACTCGCGGGCCAGGAATCAATCAGTTGAGAAAATTTTTCACCTTCCAGGCGATTGCCCCGATTTAAAAAGTGCCGGGTCATCTGGTTGGAGTAGACAAAGTAATCGTCGTCATCGACCAGGAACATCAAAATAGGGGAGCTTTCGATCACCTTGTCGAGCAGCAGTTCGCGCTGATAAATGCTTTGTTTTTCGTTTCTGAGCTTTTCGGCGGTCTGGTTGTAGAGTCGGCACAAGCGGCTCAGTTCATCGGCGCCAAGCACGCTCAAGGTGGTGGAAAATTCATTGTCCTTGAAATTTAACAGCCCGGTTTCGAGCGCCGTCAGCCGCGCCTGAATGCCGGAAAAACCGTATTTGACCAGGGCCAGTATCAGCGCCGACGTCGGCAGCATAACCAGGCCGAACAGCACCCAGTCGCTGCCGTCAAGCCAACGATAAAACCCGGCGCTGGTCAGCCAGGTCGCCGCCAGGGCAATGGCGCTCAAACGTGCGTAAAGCGAGGAAAACATCAGTAGTCGATCCCGAATTTTTCCAGCCGCCGGTACAACGCCTGACGGCTCAGCCCCAGCTCCTTTGCGGCCCGGCTGATAATGCCGTTGTGGCGCGCAACGGCGGCCAGCACCATTTCCTTGCTGACTTCCTCTGCCGCTTGCCGGTTTTCGCTGTTTAACGGCCGGCGCTCCAGGGCAAAATCTTCCGCTTGCCAGACGTCGCTTTGCGAAAGCAGCATGGCGCGCCGACAGGCATTCTCCAGCTCGCGGACATTGCCCGGCCAGTCATGGGCCAGCAATGCATCGGCGGTCAGTTTAGGCAGGGGTTTGCGGCCTCCGGTAAAGTGCTCCACCAGAGGCAGAATATCGTCTTTGCGGTTTTTCAGCGGTTCCAGGGCGAGGTTTATCACGTTGAGGCGGTAGAAGAGATCTTCACGAAATTGACCGGCCTGAATATCGGCCTGCAAGTCGGCATTGGTGGCGCTTATCACCCTGACGTCGACCTTCCGGGTTTCATGGCTGCCGAGGCGTTCGAATTCGCCGGTTTGCAGTACCCGCAACAGCTTTATCTGGCCCGACAGCGACAGGTTGCCGATTTCGTCGAGAAACAGGGTGCCCCCGTCGGCGGCTTCAAAGCGGCCGATGCGTTTTTTGTTGGCGCCGGTATAGGCGCCGGCTTCGGCGCCGAACAGCTCGGCTTCCATCAGATCCAGCGGCAGCGCACCGACATTGACCTTGATAAACGGCTTGGCGGCCCGCGCGGAGTTGGCATGGATGATGTCGGCTATTTTTTCCTTACCGGCCCCGTTTGCGCCGGTGATCAGCACGCCGACATCCGATTTCGCCACCTGAATGCTCATATCGACCAGGCGTTGCATGGCGGTACTGGCAAACACCAGACCACACAAATCGGCCTCCCGGTTGTGGTTTTCGCGCTCGCGTTGCTGGCGACTTAGCCTGCTTGACACCCGTTGCACCTGGTTGAGCTCAATCAGGTTGTTTATGGTTACCAGCAGCTTCTCATCGTCCCAGGGTTTGGCAAGGTAATCGGCGGCGCCGCTTTTAACCAGCTCAATCGCCGTGGCGAGATCCGTCCAGGCGGTGAGCAGGATCACCGGCAAATCGGGCTGCAATTCCCGAATACGGTAAAACGCCTGCTTGCCTTCTTCGCCACTGGTGGTGTCTTCGCTGAAATTCATGTCGAGCAGCACCAGGGAAATGTTTTGATGCATCACTACGGGGATGGCGTCTGCCGGACAGGACGCCGTGACGACCCGGTAATCATGCAGTTCCAGCAGCAAGCTGAGGGCGTCACAGACCGCGGGGTTATCGTCGATAACTAAAATTTTATCCATAAATTTGGCTGGTTAGCTTATATCTCAAAGTGAAATTAACATTTATCGGGCAAAAGCAACAGGGACGCTAAGTCCCTGCAATCGGTTTAAACCGAGCGGGTGGCGA
>JBNKEN010000286.1:0-6012 GCA_050288805.1 Pseudoalteromonas sp. | reverse complement strand
GGCTGGCATGTTTTTCAACAGCAGCGCCGTGCCGTCATCCAGCGCGCCGTGATTGAATACCCCCGGCAAACTGTAAATGCCGATTTTACGGCCGTTGTCGTCGACCTCGAAGCGGCGCAGATAATCGTCGAGTTTGAAGCTATCCAGCGGGTGCAATTCTTCGAAATGATAGAGAATGCAATGCTTGGCCGAATCCAGCTTGGCACCGAATCCGCTGACCGGGCTAAGCTGCTTTTCCACTGACTTGACGCCGCCCTTGTTTTCACCCACAACCAGCAACCGCGTGTTCGGATGCGCGCAGGCGCGGATATTATCCAGCGTCATCTGGGCTTCGGGTTTGGATTTGGGGTAATAGCAGATAATCAGGTCGAACTTCTGTTGCGGCAGCTCGGGCCCGTTCACAACCGATATGCCGTTTTGCTTTCCGGCAAACTCGGCGTTGGCGTAGTTGTAGCTGAAGGCGGTGATCGCGGCGCCCGGATTCAACTCGCTGAGCGCGTTCAGGAATCCGTCCTGCAGAAAGTTGACCAGCAAAATCGAGTTTGCGGTCAACATTTCGGGGCTACGCAGCAGCAACAGGCTGGGATTGGCGAGCTGCTTCATATCAGGCGATGCGCTCGAACATCAGATCCCACACACCGTGGCCCAAGCGATGGCCGCGCTGCTCAAACTTGGTAAGCGGGCGGCTGTCCGGACGTGGTACGTAATCGTTTGTTTCAGACTGGTTTTTGAATTTTTCCGCCGCTTGCATGACTTCCAGCATGTGCTCGGCATAGTTTTCCCAGTCGGTAGCCATATGGAATACGCCGCCGATTTTCAATCTGCTGCGCAGATTTTCTACGAACTCGGGCTGTACGATACGGCGCTTATGGTGGCGCTTCTTGTGCCAGGGATCCGGGAAAAACAGTTGCAGCTTGCTGAGACTGCCTTCGGGGATACAGTCGGCCAGTACCTCTACCGCATCGTGTTCAAATACGCGCAGGTTGCTGATGCCTTCGGCGTCCGCGTCCATCAGGCAGGCGCCGACGCCGGGTTTGTGCACTTCGATGCCGATAAAGTTGAGGTGTGGAGCGTTTTTCGCCATTTCTACCAGCGACTTGCCCATGCCGAAACCGATTTCCAGAACCACGTCGTTGTCGTTGCCGAACACGGCGCTGAAATCCAACATACCTTGTTCGTGCTGCAGGCCCATCACCGGCCAACATTTCTCAATGGCAGCCGCCTGGCCCTTGGTCAAACGGCCCTCTCGCTTAACGAAGCTGCGGATCTTGCGGATGTACTTGCCTTCCTGCTCGGCCTGTTCCAACGCGTTCTGATTAGTTTCGCTCATCTTGTTTCAATCTAGCTTGCAAATTTGGGGGCGTATTATCCCTGTTCCGCCATTACAGCACAAGTAGCGTCTTTGTTTCCCTTGACCTTTGCCACGCCATCAATAGACTGGGCGCCCGACACAACTATATTCAGGGGCTCCAAGGTGAAGGTGACTCAACAACAAAGCGACTGGTTTGCGACTCGGGTGGTCGACTGGTATCACGAATATGGCCGGAAAAACCTGCCCTGGCAAATCAATAAGACACCTTATAAGGTATGGGTGTCGGAAATCATGTTACAGCAAACCCAGGTGGCCACCGTTATCCCGTATTTCACGCGCTTTATGGCGCGCTTCCCCGATGTGATTGCGCTCGCCGATGCGCCTCAGGATGAGGTACTGCATCACTGGACCGGTCTTGGCTATTACGCCCGTGCGCGCAACCTGCATAAGACCGCGCAGATCATTCGCGATGAATATAATGGTGAGTTTCCGACGACCCTTGAACAGGTCATGGCCCTGCCGGGAGTCGGCCGTTCCACCGCCGGTGCCGTGCTCAGTTTGTCGCTCGGGCAGCATCACCCGATTTTGGACGGCAACGTTAAACGGGTGTTGGCGCGTTTCTTTATGATAGAAGGCTGGTACGGGGTTAAGTCGGTGGAAAATACCCTGTGGCAACTGAGTTCTCAGCTGACGCCGGAACATGCCGCCACCGAGTTTAACCAGGCGATGATGGATCTCGGTGCGAGCCTGTGTTCGCGCAGCAAATTCGATTGTGATCCTTGTCCGCTTAACGACAGGTGCGCAGCACTTAAATCCCAACGAATCAAAGAGTTTCCCCACGGGAAGCCGAAAAAAGCAGTGCCGAAAAAAAGTTGTGTCATGGTGTTGGTTAAATCCGGCACATCCGTTTACCTGGAAAAACGGCCAGATACCGGCATTTGGGGCGGACTTTTCTGTTTTCCCGAGTTTGCGGATTTGGCATCGGCTGAAGGCTATATAGCGACAAGGGGTATAAAGGGAGAGCAAATGCAGCTTGAATCCTTCACCCATGTATTCTCCCATTTTGAGCTGACCATACAGCCGCTGGTAATAGAGGCAGACGCAGGGCCAAACGAGGTCGGTGAAAACACCCATATATGGTACGACCTGAAAAAGCCCCAGAGCATAGGACTCGCTACGCCGACCAAAAAATTGCTCGGGCAACTTAAGCGGCTAGTGCCCGTTGGTTGATTCGGGTAAACTTGGCGCCACCTTATTCAGTAAGCAGGAAAATCGCATGTCACGCACCGTATTTTGTCAAAAGCTAAAAAAAGAAGCCGAAGGGCTGGGATTCCAGCTGTACCCGGGGGAACTGGGTGAGCGTATTTTTAACAATATTTCCAAGGAAGCCTGGGCCGAGTGGCAACACAAGCAGACCATGCTGATCAACGAAAAGCACCTGAATATGATGAATCCAGAGCACAGGGAATTTTTGGAACAGCAGATGGTCGGCTTCCTGTTCGAAGATAAAGAAGTGGAAATCGAAGGTTACCGTCCAAAGGAAGAAAAATAGACCTTCATTGGCGGGCCGAGAAATGCCCTGATTTGCACGTTTTTCAGGCATAAAAGCCGATAATTTTAGTGATTTGCATAAAAACCGTGCAAACAATCGGGGGGAGCAAAAAAACGGTTGACTTGCCCAAGCAAAAACCGTTTAATACGCCGCACGCCCAGATAGCTCAGTCGGTAGAGCAGGGGATTGAAAATCCCCGTGTCGGTGGTTCGATTCCGCCTCTGGGCACCATATTATGGTCAAGGTTTAATTACGTTGACCGGTGCTAAAGCACACGTCTTAGTGTGCCTGCTTAGCTCAGTTGGTAGAGCAACTGACTTGTAATCAGTAGGTCGCCAGTTCGACTCCGGCAGCAGGCACCATTCGCCCAGATAGCTCAGTCGGTAGAGCAGGGGATTGAAAATCCCCGTGTCGGTGGTTCGATTCCGCCTCTGGGCACCATCTTATTTAAGATGAGTGTCACTGACATTACATCAAAAAATTTGCCCAGATAGCTCAGTCGGTAGAGCAGGGGATTGAAAATCCCCGTGTCGGTGGTTCGATTCCGCCTCTGGGCACCATCATAAAAAGAAAAACCCCAACCCTCCGGTTGGGGTTTTTCGTTTGCGTCTTACAAAAACAGTACTTCCGATTTCTGGTTGTACCTGTCATTTGCCTGTTTTCCGGTTTTATATCAATCGCACAGCATTTTGAGGCTTGCGAAGTCAAGTCTTTACCGCAATTTGGTCCATACTTAGCCAGTTAAACCAGAGCAAAGAGGGCTCCGTTGTGAAGATACACTATTTAGCGATTTGTATAGGTTCCGCATTGTTGATTTCAGCGTGTGGAGGTTCTTCATCCGGTAATGCAGACGCAACCCCTGCTCCCCCGGTTTCGGATACGCCTGTCACGTCCAATTTCGCCATCACGGGTGTAATAACGGGGTTCGGAAGCATCTATATTGACGGAAACAGGTTTGAAACAGACAACTCGAGCGTTTCGGTCAACGGAGAAAGTTCCTCTATCGATCATTTGAAAGTCGGCATGAATATCAAACTTTCATATCAGCAAGACAGTAGCGGCAACACTTCTGCCACCAGCGTAGAATACGGACGCGATGCCGAGGGTATTGTCGATGCCATCGACCGTGACGCACAAACAATAACTATCGCCGGGTTGGTTGTCCGATATAACGATCAAACCCATTTCATCGGCACCACGGTTACATCGCTTTCGGTGGGAGACCGTATAGAAATCAGCGGCTATTCACAGCAAGACGGTACTATCATTGCTTCTTACATCGAACTTGATAACCAGAGTGGCGATGATCAGACCTACCTCTCGGGGGTCGTTTCCTCCCTGAATACCGATTTGCAGACGTTTTCTATCGGCGGCAGTGTTATTGATTACGGCTCTGCTGAGGTCGACACGGTATTATCTGATGGTATTACGGTTAAGGTGGAGGGCGTCATTGTCAACGGCGTTATTGTTGCAAGTGAAGTGGGATCAGATAGATACGATTACAGCGATCAGGAATACGATGCGATAGAAGTGGAGGGCCTGGTAACGAGTTTTGATGTCACTACCGGGATTTTGGGATTGTATGGTGAGCAATATACCATCACATCTTCGACGGTATTTGAGGATGGCAGCGCAGACACCCTTGCGGCAGGCGATTATGTGGAGCTGAAAATCGACCTGTCTTCCGGCGCTGCGGTAGTAACGCGGATCGAGGTGAAGAGTGCGAAAATAGCCGACTCTGACGGTAAGTTAAAGGGCAACATCAGTGAGATAAATCAAAGTAACAACACTATCACGGTGAATGGTGTTGTATTTACCCTTAGCGAGACAACTCGCTATGAAGACGAGCATGATCAGTATTTCCATTTCTCGTCGCTACAAGTCAGCGACTATGTTGAGATAGTCTATTTCCTTCAAGGTTCCGATTATATCGTTCAACGTATCGAACGGGAGCGTGAAGAGGATGGCAGTTATCGCGAGCTTGAGTCTAAGGGGCGGATAACCGACGTGACCGCGACGGACTTCGTTGTTAACGGCGTCGCTTATTCGTTTGCAGATGCCCACAGGCTGATCATTGACGACATTATAGTCGGAACTCAGGAGTTCGCTGCGGCCTTAATGATTGGCGTGTATGTGGAAGTCGAGGGCTACCACGACGCAGCAGGGCAGTTGGTGATCGCAAAAATTGAAATTAAAAACCAGGCCAGCGACGATGAAGAAGAGGATGAAGGCCATCCGGGGGAAGATGATACCCAGGGCTATGTAGAAATAGAAAGTCGGGTTGAATCTATCGTCAATGAGAACGCATTTATGGTTAACGGCATCGAAGTGCGCCTCGACGAAAATACCGAGTTTGAAGTCTATGATAATGAACACGCCTCCTTAAGCGAGTTTATGTCCGCGATTGAGGTCGGTCTTCGTGTCGACGTTGAAGGGGTCTGGGTAAACGGTGAATATGTGCGGGCGCTGAAGGTAGAGATCGATGATTAGCGCAGTTGCACGTCAGTGGCCTATTTATCAGAACGGTTAACTATTACTGGCTCTTATCCTTTAGGTTTAATTGTATGGAACCACCTCAATAAAAAGGGAAATATCTGAATGAGCCAAGGTTTAACCCAATTAATATATGTAAGTTGCGCTACCCACGAGATGGGGGAAAGCGAGCTACTGCGTTTGCTCGAAGGCGCTCGCATTCATAATGAAAGAAATGGCGTAACCGGGATTTTATTATATGCACGAGGCACTTTTATACAGGTGCTTGAGGGAGAAGAAAGCGAAGTAGAAAGGATATTCAACGTGATCTCCCACGATCCCAGACATCAGGACGTGACCTTGATAGAAAAGGAGCCGATTCAAGAGCGCATGTTTGCAAATTGGTCTATGGGTTTCAGGTTTCTTACCACAGAGCTGGAAACCGTGCCCGGACTCACTCAATTTTTTTCGAGGGGGCTGGATCCGCAAACCTTGATTCATCGAAGGAAGGAGATCTGCAATCTGTTGCAGCAGTTTAGAGAGATGTCATGATTCCCTTAATCGGGAGCTCACAGTTTTCTTTGCAGCTGAAAGTCGTGTGAGTCGTGATGTCGATGTCGGGTTGCTAAACAGTAAAAGTTATAAAGCTCTTTGTGTTTCACTTCCTTTTCGTCAT
>JBNKEN010000285.1:0-5475 GCA_050288805.1 Pseudoalteromonas sp. | reverse complement strand
GGCGAGTTGCCGCCGAATACTTCCTGAATCGCACCCAGTTCCTTCACGTCACCGACCGGTGTCGACGTACCGTGGGTATTGAGGTAATCGATAGGCGCATCGACACCTGCCATGGCCTGCTTCATACAGCGAGCCGCACCTTCACCGCTTGGGGCCACCATGTCATAACCGTCAGAGGTCGCGCCGTAACCGACGATTTCCGCATAGATGTGAGCGCCGCGGGCCAGGGCATGTTCCAGCTCTTCCACTACCACGATACCGGCACCGCCGGAGATCACGAAACCGTCGCGATTCGCGTCATAGGTACGTGAGGCTTTTTCCGGTGTTTCATTGTATTTGGTCGACAGCGCGCCCATGGCGTCGAATTCCATCGCCAGGGTCCAGTGCAGCTCTTCACCGCCACCGGCAAAGATCACGTCTTGCTTACCAAGTTGGATCTGCTCAACCGCGTTACCGATACAGTGCGCCGAAGTGGCACAGGCTGAGCTGATTGAATAGTTTACACCCTTGATTTTAAACGGTGTTGCCAGACAGGCCGAGGTGGTGCTTGCCATGGTACGCGGTACCATGTACGGACCAACGCGTTTTACGCCCTTTTCGCGCAGGATATCGGCAGCTTCGACCTGCCACTTAGATGAACCGCCGCCGGAACCGACAATAAGGCCGGTGCGCTCATTAGAAACCTGTTCCTCGCTCAGACCCGCGTCTTCAATGGCCTGGGCCATAGAGATGTACGCATAGGCCGCGGCGTCGCCCATAAAGCGCAGCGCCTTGCGATCAACCAGGGAAGAAATATCGATGTCGATGCAGCCAGACACCTGGCTACGCAGGTTGTAATCGGCAAACTCCTGGTTAAACTTGATGCCACTGCGGCCCGCTTTCAGCGACTCCAGCACTTCTTGCTTGTTGTTACCGATGCTGGAAACAACACCGATGCCCGTAATAACGGCTCTTCTCATTGGGGGATCCCTTAGTCTTCAATTTATTGCTGACTATTTTACGACGAAAAATAACAACAAGTGGTCAGCTTTCCAGCTTACACTTGTACTCTCAAACACCAAGCTTACAAATATCTTCAGACTATTACAAAGAAAACACGTAAAATAACCGCACAAGCATTAAATTTTTATGATCCATGATCAAAAACGCAGAGATTCATTTTAATGAAACGGGTACACCGGTCGCGGGAGCCTTCGACGACGTTTATTTCTCCAACGACGACGGACTGGCCGAATCGGATTATGTGTTTTATCAGCAGAATCGTATTCCCGAACGCCTGCCCGCTCACCCTCGCCCATCGTTCGTAATCGCCGAAACCGGTTTCGGCACCGGACTCAATTTTCTCAATGCCTGGCGACGCTTTGACGAGGTCCGCCTTGCGGGCAGCGATAAACGCCTGCATTTTATCTCGTTTGAAAAATTTCCCCTGCGCCGGGACGATCTGAAAAGTGCCCTCGCGAACTGGCCGACACTGACGTCTTATGCAGAGCAACTAATTGCTCGCTATCCCATGGCCCTCAAGGGTTGCCACCGGCTCGAATTCGAGGGTGGACGTGTCGTGTTGGATCTCTGGTTCGGCGACGTGCACGACAGCATTGCAACCATGAGTTACCCGCCCGGCGGTATCGTCGACGCCTGGTTTCTCGACGGCTTCGCCCCGAGCAAAAACCCCGACATGTGGCAACAAAGCCTTTTTCAGGCGATGGCGACGCTGGCTCGCCCTGACGCCACATTCGCTACCTTCACCGCCGCCGGGTTTGTCAGGCGCGCCCTGCAAGACGCCGGGTTCGAGGTGGAAAAGGTACGGGGCTTTGGCCGCAAGCGGGAAATGATCCGCGGCGTCCTTGCCGACGCCCGTAAGGAAACATCCGAACCGCCTTATTATGTCAGGGCTGCGCGCAATCCGTCTCAGGTCGCGGTGATCGGCGCAGGCATCGGCGGCGCTGCTGCCATCTACAGCCTGGCAAAACGTGGGATCCCCTATACCCTGTTCTGCGCCGATGCGGAACCGGCCGAGGGCGCCTCACACAATCGCCAAGGGGCCGTGTATCCCCAGTTACAGGCCGACTATACCGTGGCCAGTGAGCTTTACGCCCACAGTTTTCTTTATGCAAAACGTCTGTACCAGGACCTCAGTGACAACGGCCATCACTTCCCGCATGCCTGGTGCGGCGTATTGCACCAGGGGGTAAAGGATGAGCTGGCTAAACGTCAGCGTCGACTGGCAGAGAAAGCAACCTGGCCCGAAGCGCTGATCCGGCTTATCGACAATCAGGAAGCCACGCGCCTCGCGGGAGTCGAAACCTGTTATGGCGGCCTGTTTATGGCCGAGGCCGGCTGGGTCAGCCCGCCTCGGCTGGTTGAAGCCCTGCTGGCGCTAAGTGAAGAGCTGCAGCCCGGCACTCACCATTTTTCCGTAAAAATAGAGCGCCTGATGCAAAAGAGCGAGGGTTGGTACCTCGAAACAGAGAGCACGCGCTACGGCCCGTTCAGCGACGTGATCATCGCGGCCGGGGAACACAGCGACCAGTTCGAGCAAACCGCAGAATTACCTCTGCACGGCGTTCGCGGACAGGTGTCTCATCTTAAGGCAAGCTGCGCTTCCGAGGACCTGCAAACCGTACTTTGCCACAAGGGTTATTTTACCCCGGCGCTTGACGGCGAACATTGTATGGGAGCCACCTTTGAAAAGAACACCAAGGCCCGGGACGTTCGGGAACAGGACGACCAAATAAACCTCGAACAATTTAAGGGGTTCTATGGTGAACATGAATTTGCCGAGGGGTTGGGGCAAATCAACGGCGCCAAGGCGGCGGTGCGCTGCTGTTTTGCCGATCACCTGCCGATGGTAGGGCAAATCGCCTACGCAGCGGAATATAGCCTGGCGTTCGCCGGGCTGCGCAGCGGCAAAAACTACGGCATGAAACCGCTCGAACAATCGTCTCAAGGACTGCATATCCTGACCGGGTTCGGCGCTCGCGGCCTTTGCAGCGCACCGCTGTGCGCCGAGCTGTTGGTGGCCTCACTGTGCAATGAGCCGCGCCCCGTCAGCGAACGTTTAAGCCAGGCACTGCACCCGGCCCGCTTCTTCGTCAGGGATTTAAAACGCAGCCTTTTGTAGCCAAAAGTGCACAGAGGGATTACATTTAGTCTGATAATCAACAAAAAAGGAGCCTCCCATGGCAAAATACCTTGTAGTGGGCGTGAGTATGTTTTTGCTGGCAATCACTAAGGTGATGGCGGCCGGCGAACTGGCGCTTGTGCCCTTACCCGCTAATTTCGAAACCCGAATGACATTGGAAACGGAATATCCCATGGTGCTGGACGGTTTCGTCA
This sequence comes from Pseudoalteromonas sp., assembly GCA_050288805.1. Taxonomy (GTDB): domain Bacteria; phylum Pseudomonadota; class Gammaproteobacteria; order Enterobacterales; family Alteromonadaceae; genus Pseudoalteromonas. The sequence goes on along the minus strand of JBNKEN010000285.1, from coordinate 2,139 downwards.
AAATGAGCGATACCGAGGTACGGGAGTTTTACACCAGCAAGCTGGGCGAACCGCTGAAGGTTGTCAGTGACATAGGCCGTTTCAGCCTGCTGTATCGACTGGAAGATCATCCGATAAAGATAAGCGTATACCAGCGCAAGGAATGGACCGAGATCAGCATTCTGGTCGAAGACAAGCAGACGGAAACTAAGCCCGAATAAAGAAAAGGCCCGCAATCGCGGGCCTTTGCAATTTCACCTTCCCTTTACGGTTTCGCCAGCTGGATCACCACCCGGCGGTTTTTCGCACGGCCGAGTATGGTGTCGTTGGTCGCGACATGACGTTTTTCGCCGAAACCTTCGGTCTGTACCTTATCCTTCGGCACTCCGGTCGCTATCATGTATTCCTTGATAGCCAGGGCGCGTTTACGCGTCAATTGCAGGTTTTTGTCTCTGCCGCCGTAACTGTCGGCATAGGCTGAGATGGTAATCGATTCGATGCTGGGATCGTATTTCAGGTAATCCCCGATCTGGGCCAGACGTTTTTTTGACGCCTTGGTCAGTTCGCTGGAATTGCTTTTGTAGTTCATCACAGTAAAAGCGATGTCTTCAAAACTGTAGGGCAACAGCTCATCCCTGCACTGCAGAAACGCCCAATAAGCCTGGCGGAAATTCACCGACGACAATGAAACGGCAATTTTGTCGGCAACATTTTGCCAGTCCTGGTAATAAAAGGTCGGCTGGTTTCCCTTGTCGAGCTCACTGAGCATCAGCCAGGCGGTTTTGTTATCCAGCTCGCCGTCGAACTGCTTGAGTAACTGCATGCTGGCGAGCTCACGCGATGCCTCGCCCGGGTGCCATTTCGGCGGCACGGACACCAACCCGGCAATATCATAACCGTCGGGCCTGACCACCATATCCAGATTGAAATTCAATGCCTTATCTTTACTGGCCTGAACGCGAAAAACCGCATCGCCGTAATAGGGCACCTCATGATTCAGCTGACATGATAAACGGGTGGTTCTGTCCAGTGTCCAGTTAGAAGTGTCGGGGGACGCACTGTACTGACGCATGGCAGCCTGTCCGGGCAGCGCCGCAAGCGAGGCAGCCATCACCCCTATTCCGATAAAATTCATCTTACACACTTACATTTTCTCCGCACAGGGCCTGCAACCGTCTGTTTTCACTCACCGATTAGTTTATTCGGTATCGGCCACACCGGGCCTCAGTTATCACCTGATTACATCAAGCAATAAATGCGCCATTTATTAAAGCTGAGCGGGGGATTATTTTATCTCGCCACTGGGCAGCGCTCATGCTTTTTGTAATAATACCCGGCCCAGAATGAGTAGCCAAATAAACTATGTCCCAAACCGAACAAACACTTTTCGCCAAGCGCTTCCGCGGCTTTTTCCCCGTTGTGATCGATGTAGAGACCGCCGGCTTCAACAACCAAACCGACGCCCTGCTGGAAATTGCGGTAAGTACGCTGAAAATGGACGAACAGGGCTTGCTAAGTCTGGATTCAACGACGCATTTCCACGTTGCCCCCTTTGAAGGTGCCAACATCGAAAAGGCCGCCATCGAGTTTAACGGCATAGACCCCTTCTCACCCCTGCGCGGCGCAGTTCAGGAAAGCGAAGCGATTAAGGAAATCTGCAAGGTGGTGCGCAAGGCGCAAAAGGCAGCGGGCTGCCAACGCTCAGTGGTCGTCGCCCACAACTCGGCCTTTGACCATGGTTTTCTGTCTGCAGCCATCGAGCGCTGCAATATCAAGCGTACGCCCTTTCATCCGTTTGTCAGCTTTGATACCACCTCGCTGGCCGGGCTGGCGCTCGGGCAGACGGTGCTGGCCAAAGCCTGCAGAGCAGCGGGCATCGAATTTGACAACAGCCAGGCGCACAGTGCCCTTTACGACACCGAACGCACTGCGGAGCTGTTTTGCTACATAGTCAATAAATGGCAGGCGCTCGGCGGCTGGCCCCTGCCGGCGACCGAGACGGAAAGTGAGACTAAAACGTCTGGGTGATCTTGCCTTCCAGCAAGCGCACCAGATGAGGCGGGAAAATACGTGAAAACTGCATCGTATCCTTGGCAATTTTAAGCTCCACGCCGGGATGCGCCAACTCGTTGACCGTCAGCCGGCTGGTGATCAGCAACA
>JBNKEN010000284.1:0-5543 GCA_050288805.1 Pseudoalteromonas sp. | reverse complement strand
ATACCCGGTCCACGGCGAAATGCATTGGTTTGAGATGCGCAAGGTGCCATTCATCAATGAAGAAGGAGACTACATCGGCCTGTTGGCCTTTGGTCGGGATATCACCAGCCGTAAGGAAGCCGAGCAGGCGCTGGAAACCGCCTATAAGGATAAGGGTAAATTTATCGCCACCCTGAGCCACGAGCTGAGAACCCCGCTGAACGGGATTGTGGGTTTAACCCGTATGCTGCTTGATACAGAGCTGACGTCCCAGCAGCGCAGCTGGTGCAACACGGTTTTCTCTTCTGCCGAGACGCTCGGCAATATCTTCAACGACATCATAGATCTCGACAAGATCGACAGGGAGCAGCTGGATATCGCTACCGACAGCGTGAATGTGGCCGACTTTATCAACGATGTGGTGAACTTCGGCAGCCTGATAGCCGAACAGAAGGGGCTCAAGTTCGACGTTCTTAGAAAGGGAATGCTGGATGTGTATGCGCTGATCGATCCGACCCGTTTGCGTCAGGTGCTGTGGAACCTTATTAATAATGCCGTTAAATTTACCCGTGAAGGCGGTGTGAAACTCGAGTGCCGCCGAGAAAATCGCCATGACGGCCCTTGGCTGGTGCTGAAGGTGATCGATTCCGGGATCGGTATTGCCGGTGACCAACTCGATAATATTTTTGAAATGTATTACAAGGCACCGGACCAAAGCGGCGCCAATGCCATTGGCTCGGGGATCGGCCTGGCGGTGACCAAGGCGCTGGTGACGGCGATGAGAGGGAAAATCAGCGTCAGTTCACAGCCTGGGGAAGGCAGTCAGTTCGAGGTCCAGCTACCACTCACCCTGTGCCAGGCTCCGGTGGAACAGGAAACCTATGCAGGGCGCAGCCTGAACATATTGCTGGTAGAAGACGTACCGCTGAACGCAGAAATCGCCATGAACCTGCTGGAGCAGCGCGGTCATGAAGTGATCTGGGCGGAAACCGGCGAAGACGCCTTGTCATTGGTGGAGACCGAAGATGATCTCGATCTGGTTCTCCTCGATATGCAATTGCCCGATATCAACGGTGATGAGGTTGCAAGACAGATCCGGGACGACAGCCATTTCGATGAGCTACCCATAGTGGCACTGACCGCCAATGTGCGTAGCGCAGAGCAGGAATTACAAGGAATAAAAATACAAGGGGCGCTTGCCAAGCCAATCAACACCGCCAAACTCGATAAGCTGCTGGCCGACCTGTTCGGGTTTAAACAGGCCGAGAGAACTGGCCACAGCACGTCAGCGGCGAGTTTTGCCAATGCCGACCAAACGCTGTTGGATGTTGTAACCATCCAGGATTTTATCGAATCAATGGGACGCAAGGCGTTCGTGCGTAGCTGCGACCTGTTTGAAAAGTTGAATCCTCAATACCAGGCAGAGCTGAAAGAAGCGCTGAAAGCGAATGATGTAGCCGAATATAAGTCGGTTGCACACAAGCTGAAAGGGGCTGCGGGGTCAGTGGGTTTGAAAGCGGTGCAACTGCATGCCAAGGTAATGGAAGACGGTGCAACGGAAAACGAACAAGAACGCCTGCAGACCTGGTTGCAGGAACTGGCGCTGAAAATAAAAGAAGGGCTTGCAGCCCTTCAATCATTGTTATCAGAAATACCCGAATAACCTCAGGATTTTCCGTCGATCTTCCCGATAAAGCGATAACCCTCACCATGAATGGTGCTGATCAGTTCCGCAGTATTCGTATCGCTTTCAAAGTGCTTACGGATTCGGCGGATGGTTACATCTACGGTACGGTCGTTGGCGCGCAGTTCGCGGCCGGTCATATGCTTAATAAGTTGTTCACGGCTGAAGATGCGGCCGGGAGAATCCAGCATCAGGCGCAGGGCTCGGTATTCACCCTTTGGCAGACGCTTGGACTCGCCGTTTGGTGAAGTCAGGCAGCGGCTGTTTTCATCCAGTTCCCAACCGTTAAAGGTGATGACGCCGTCGGAATCCAGGCTCGATTCTTCACCTGAAGTCGCGGTGCGGGAAAGCAGATTACGGGCACGGATGGTCAGTTCACGGGGATTGAACGGCTTGGTGATGTAGTCATCGGCACCGATTTCCAACCCTAAAATACGATCGACATCGTTGTCACGACCAGTCAGGAATATCAGGCCCACATTACGTTTCTGGCGCAGCTCACGGGCCAGGATCAGGCCGTTCTTACCCGGCAGATTGATGTCCATCACGACTAAGTTAACATCATCATTATTTGTAAGCTTTTCATGCATGTCGTCGCCATCTATGGCTTCGATTACCTTGTATCCTTCGGCTTCAAACAGGCTTACCAGGTTTAGTCGAGTTACGTCTTCATCCTCTACGATCAGAATGACTGGCGTTTGCATTATTAATTAACCTTAATCGGAATATAGTTACAAAAAATACGGAAAAAATGCCATTTTTCCGAGTACTAGGAATTATAGGAGCATATCCAATTGTTAACAAGTAAATCAATTTGGATAAAATTTGGCAACTGTCATCAGTCGTGACTGAATTCTATACAGATTTTTAGCCATTTGTTGCCGATTGATGTATAGACGGATCTTTTTTCCTTCCTGGATCAGCGCGGCAGCACCACCTTGGTCTAAAAACGACAGGCTTTCACCCACCACCATGGTCTGCATGGGCATCTCACTGATCCAAACCGGCAGTATATCATCTTCTATTTTTTCATCAATGTATGTGATATTGCAGCGCCCGGAAAGTTCCTCTTTGGTGAGATCTTTTTTCAGTTCAACGATTTCGATTTGCTGGCCGGCAATTTCCAAACCCGCATTATTGGCTAAAACCTTTCCGGGTCCCTGTTCTAGACCGTAAAAGCAGAACCGTACTCCGTGTTCGCCGTTTTGATCATTAAATTCGATGAACTTGGCCATTTGAAACAGAAAGGCCGAGCGTACCTGCTCGGGGGTTTTTGCACTGGCGGTAATACTGAGCATCAACAGGGAGAGCATGGCCAGCAAGCGAGACATATCACAGCACCTCGCTAAGCGGGATTTGCAGGATAAAGTGCACGCCACGCTCATGTTCTTCATCCAGCACTATGGTGCCGCCGAGGGCCTGGGTCACCAAGTTGTAAACCAGATGCAGGCCGAGACCGGAACCGCCTTCGCCCCGTTTTGTGGTGACAAAGGGATCAAAAATCCGCGGCTGCAGCGGTCTTGGAATACCCGTCCCGTTGTCGTAGTAGTCCATTCGCAGGATGTTGTCCTGCTGCTCTATCTTGATGCGGATCGCCGGATTGTCGACGCCGCGTAAGCCGTGGATCAGGGAATTGCTGATCAGTTGCTGTAACACCTGTTGAATGGGTCCCGATTTAGAGGTTATCTGCAGCTCTTTCGGGCAATCGATCTCCATTTCAGGCTCTATTTCGCTAAGCTCGACCCGCATCGCAAGCAGCACATCGGATATCAAATCACTGATGTTAAGTTCGGTGCTGCTTTCCTGATCCTGGCTCACAGCCACTTTCTTAAAGCTGGCAACGAGATCCGCCGCACGATTGAGGTTGCGGAAGATCAGATCCAGGTTTTCTATCCCTTCGTCGATAAAACGCTTTAGCTGATTAGAGGTCAATGTCTTGTTTTCAAAAGCGGCCCTTATTTCACAAAGCTTATCGCTCAAAAGCGTAGATCCTGTGACACCCAGGCCGATGGGCGTATTTACCTCGTGGGCCACGCCGGCAACCATTTGGCCGAGCGAGGCCATTTTCTCATTTTCTACGATCTGGTTTTGATATTGGTGCATCCGCTCCAGGGTATTGAGCAGTTCCTGGTTGGCTTCCCTGAGCGCGATTGTCCTGTGATTGACCTTTTCTTCCAGGCTCAGGTTAAGCTGGCGGATCTCTTCCTTATCTTTCTCGTGGCGTTCAAGCTGTTTGCGTGTTCTGTCCAGCATGATGTTGAGGCTGACGGCTAACTGGTTGAGCTCCCTGATATTGGTTTGTGGTGCTCTCACGTCGTAATTGTGATGCTTGGAGACCTCCTGGAGCAATTCACTCAGGGTGTCGATGGGATCGGCAATGCGTTTTTGGATCCGTTTGGCGATAAAGAAAACGACCAGCAGCACGAACAAGGTGAGTAATACATCTATTAGCAGTTTATGCTGGAAATAGCTGTGAATGCTTTCCATGCTGCCGCGGATATAGACATAGCCTATTGTCTTTCCGTCATTTTCTACCGCGGTCATCACTTCTACGGTGTCGCCGCTTATTTTCGGGTGTTCAAGCAGCCCGAGGGAATCGGTTCTGACCGGGACCGGCGGTGTGCGGGGCGCATTGTAACTGGCGAAGAAACCTACGGTTCCTATCTGCTCGTCGATCTTGTAGATGTGTATGTTTTTTATCGTGCTTACGGCCTTAAACGCCTTAAGCCTTTGTTCTTCGGTTTTTGCGTCATCGAACAAGAGCGTTACCTGGGCATTGAATGCGGTAATGTCGGCCAGGGTTTCCAGCTTGTCGATGAGTTGCAGCTTTTGCTCTCGTATATCAAGATAGGAAGAGATACTGATAGACAGCGACAAACTCAGCGCGGTTACCAAAATAACCGCATTGATCAGGGCCTTGCGTATGCTTGTCGGAGATTTGTTATGCGCCATTAATTATTAAGGTTTGTCGACGACCTAATTTGTTATTTATATACAATAAACTAGTTTAGTGCGAACGTGAATGTTAAATACTCTGTTAAAGAAAAATTAACGCCCGAACTGTGGCGGATGTACCGGGATACATACTTCTTATTTTCCCGGAATACACATTTGCCTCGTAACGGCTTTATTATCACCGCCTGGAATCCCTGGGGCATGCGAAAGACGGGGGCGTTTAATGAGGTGGCGCATCGCAACTTGCTTAAACAAACGACCGGCAAGACGCAGGAACTTGTGTGGGGTGCCGATATTCGCTTGAACTATCGGGAGCTCAGCATCGTCTTTTTCGGTAATTTGCCGCAGGCACGAATAATTGGCAGGCGTTTCAAACAGCTGGCCTTTTATCAAATCCGCAACGGAGTAATTTATTTGGTCGCGACCGAGGGTAAGAGAATGGAGGCCATAGCGCCGGTGCGAGGGCGAGAGCGGCATACCGCGAGGTTGCCGCTCAGAAACTATGCACTGCGATAGAGGTTGAAGCGCTTGTTGCCGGCCAGGGTTTCGTTAAGTTTGAAATTGTCCGCCAGCAGCTGGGGATACTTCAGGAAGCTGTTTGCCACGATAAACAGCTGGCCTTGTTTGTTTAAATGCGCCTTGGCGCCATGGATAAAGTTTTCTGCAATGCTGTAATCGGTGGCAAGCCCGGTATGGAACGGCGGGTTGCTGACGATAACGTCAAAGCGTCCCTCAACCTTGCTGAGACCGTCGCTCAGGTAGCTTCGTCCCTTGAGATTATTGTGTTTTAACGTCTGCTCGGTGGAATAGACCGCCAGTGCGCTGACGTCGATGCATTCGAATTCGAGATCGGGCTGACGTGTGCCGAGCACTGCGGCTATGACACCGGCTCCGCAACCGAAATCAAGCGCCTTACCGCCGGGCA
>JBNKEN010000283.1:0-1873 GCA_050288805.1 Pseudoalteromonas sp. | reverse complement strand
AATTGAAATATTAAATATGAAAAACCTTCCGATCGACGGACTCAGGACCCTGGTCACGGTAGTGGATGTCGGCGGCTTCGCCAAGGCCGGTGAACTGCTCGGGCTGTCGCAGCCCGCGGTCAGCCTGCAGATCAAACGCCTGGAAGAAATGCTCAACTGCAAGCTGTTTAAAAAGCAGGGGCAACGCCAGGTTCTCAACCAGCACGGCGAGCTGCTGCTGCCGCAGGCCAAGCAATTGCTGCAGCAAAACGACGCCATTTTACAGCTGTTCAGCAACGAAACGGTGCGCGGTAAGGTCAGGCTCGGGATCCCGAGCGAATTTGCCGCTACCCTGCTGCCCGCCATTATCGGCGATTTCGTTTCCCTTTACCCGGACGTGTCGCTGGAGGTGAAATCTGAGCTCAGCAAGCAGCTGACCCATGTCAGCAATCGCGACAAGTTCGATCTGGTGCTGACCCTGACCGAACAGGCCGACAACCCCAACTACCCGCTGCTGATGCAGGATCAGCTGGTGTGGGTGGGCAACCTCACCCACCTCGACCCCTCACAGCCGATCACTCTGGTCACCGCGCCGGAAGGCTGCATCTACCGCCGCCGCGCCATCGAGGCGCTGGAACGGCTGGGGCTGAAATGGCGGGTGATCTACTCCAACGCGGATCTCACCGGCCTCACCGCCGCCCTGAAGGAAGGATTGGGGATCACCGTGCTGGCGAAAAAGACAGTGCCGCGGGAGTTGCCGTTTCAGGTCAGTACCAAGGTGCTGCCGGATCTCGGCAAGATAGGAATAAGCCTGGCCCGTCGTGACGAACAGACAAACCAGGCGGTAGAGAAGCTGGCCGAGTTTATTGCGCTGCGGTTAAATTAACCCGCGCCATTCGTTCAGCGCCCGATAGCCTCAGCGGCGAACAGCTGTTTCAACGGCGAAACCTTATTGACCAGGCTAAGCCCGGCGCCGCGTACCAGCTTTTTGAGCGGATGGTCGCCCTCGAACAGGTCTTTCAGGCCCTGCATCATGGCGATGTGCTTTTGCGCATCCAGTTTGCGGGTGCGCTCGTAGAGGCGCAGCTGCCGCTGTGAGGCGAATTCCTCTGCCGGTTCACTCAGAAGTTCAATCAACAGCGCCGCGTCCTTCAACCCCAGGTTCATACCGAGGCCCGCCAAGGGGTGTATGGTATGCGCCGCATCCCCCATCAGCACAATACGGCCCTTCAGCCATTGCCGGGCATAGCGCATTTTAAGCGGAAACGTCAGCCGTTCGCTGGCCAGCCGACACATGCCGCAGGTGGCATCGAACGCCGAGGTAAGCTGTTTGTTGAATTCCTCCGCCGACATCTTCTTGAGCTCTTCCGCGCGGTTTGGCGAGGTGGACCAGACGATGGAATGGGTGTTGGCCTCGGGCAGCGGCAAAAAGGCCAGTGGCCCGTCCGGCAAGAACACCTGGCGCGCCGTATCGCCGTGGGGCAATTCGGTTTCCACCGTGGCAACCAGGGCGTGGTGGTCGTAATCCTTATAGGTCAACGGCAGGTTGAAGCGACTGCGAATCGCCGAATTTGCGCCGTCGGCCGCTACCAGCAGGTTGGCCAACAGGGGTTCGCCCCCTTCGAGGGTAACGAACACCGAATCCGCGCTTTGGTGAATATCCTGGTAACGGGTATCAAACAACAGGGTCGCATTCGGTAACTGCTCCAGGCAGGCAATGAGCGCAAGCCGGATCACCTGGTTTTCAACGATATGGCCGAGCGCCGGTAACCCGAGATCCTCGCGGTGAAACGCGATTTCGCCGAGTCCGTCCTTGTCGCGTACCTCCATCCCCGCATAGGGAGCCAAACGCATGGTTTCGATTTTTTGCCAGGCACCGAGCCGTTCAAGCAGG
>JBNKEN010000282.1:0-5273 GCA_050288805.1 Pseudoalteromonas sp. | reverse complement strand
TATTGTACATCCAGGGTCAAGGCTTCGTGGGTCGTTTCCACCTGCTTGTCTGTTTTCAACACCGCGGGCAGGTATTGGGCCGGATAGATATCCTCTGCTTTTTTGCCGATGACCGCTTCCCTGTCCTTGTTCATGACCCGCTCGAACATTTTATTGCAGCCGGCAAACACGCCATTGTCATCTCGGTAATAGAAAAGGTCCGGCGACGAATCCACGATAGAGCGCAAAAGCATACTCTGCTGAGCCAGTTCCTGCTGGGTCTTCTTACGCTCGGCTATTTCCCGGCGCAGTTCTTCAATCGCCCTGTGCTTGGCGTGAAACGCCATTTTACGATCGTCGATTTCCACATTGAGGCGGCGAATGTTGTCCTTCAGGGTTTGGTTGAGCAGTTTTTCCTGTTTGGTGGCACTTTCCAGGTACTGATGAGACGCCTGCAGCTGACGCAGGGAATTGATGGTCACGGAAATAACCAAGGGAGACGCCAGTGCGGTAAAAAACACCACGCCGAGCACGTCCAACAGCAGCACTTCGCCGATAGCCACGTAATAAAACATGCAGGACAGGATCAATGCCCCGACCAACATCAGGGCATAAACCATCGCGGCCGTTTTCAGCTCGCCATAGCGGGTAATAAAGTTAGACAAAATGCGAGCCCAGGGACTCAATGCAGAATCAATCATAAATCGGGACAACATCGCTATTCACCCGTTTATTGTAATCAAGTTGTCACGGCTTTGGCAGTCTTTAGCTCAAGTTTCTGGCTTGGCGAGCGTAAACCTTCAGCGCTTCTCATAGCCACGAATAATTTTCATTCCGAAAAAAGCCAAAAAGCAAAATTTAGTGTAGAATGCCGCCCTTTAATTCATGCAGTAAGAGTAAGACGCCATGCCGACATCCATGCCAGATATAGCCAATACCGCCGCCGCTCACGCCCGCGGCACACTAAGCTGGGTTGGCATGGGCGATATCGAGCTGCCCTTGGTATTTCGCTCGAAAGACTTGCCGGACACCACGGTCAATGCCCGAGCACAGGCATTTGTGAATTTGAACGACCCGGATACTAAGGGCATTCATATGTCTCGGCTGTTTTTAGCGCTCGATGAACTGTCGACCGAACATGAAGTCACACCGGCCAGCCTGGCTGCGACCCTGGACCAGTTTATCGGCAGTCACAGCGACATCAGCGACTGTGCCCGTATCGAGCTTAAGTTTGAGCTCCCGATGCGCCGCGCCTCACTGCTGAGCGGCAAAACCGGCTGGAAGGCTTATCCCGTCGTTATCAACGCCGAACTGAACCAGGGTATCCTGAGTTTCGAGCTGACCCTGGACGTCACCTATTCGTCCACCTGCCCATGCTCTGCGGCGCTGGCGCGCCAGCTGATCCAGCACGCCTTTGAAGAAAAATTCGGCGATGCACCGCTTTCCCACAACGCTGTGCTGGAGTGGCTCGGCAGTACCGATGGTATCGTCGCCACGCCCCACTCGCAACGCTCCATAGCGAATGTTAAGGTCAAACTGGCACAGGGCCTCGGCGAATTTGATATCAAAATGCTGGTCGATCTGCTGGAAGACGAGCTGAAAACCCCGGTCCAGGCCGCAGTTAAACGCGAAGACGAACAGGAATTTGCCCGCCTCAACGGCCAAAACCTGATGTTCTGCGAGGATGCGGCACGCAAGCTGCAAGCGGTGCTGAACGAGCAACCGCAATTCGCCGATTTTTGGCTGCGCATCAACCATTACGAATCGCTTCATGCCCACGACGCCGTTGCCGTTACGGTCAAGGGTATCGAAGGCGGCTACCGCCCTTAACAAGTTTATTGCTCCATACAAGGTTTTGGCCTGCTTTTTGCTTTAGTGAAGACGTGTCAAAATCTCGTTGTGGAGTACAAAATGGAATACGCATTACTGTCTATTTTGCTGTTGGTGATCGCCGCGTCGCTGATCGCATCACGTTTTAGCGACGGAAACGAAAACCCCTACCCCTTCGCCCGTAAAAAAGAGCTTTATACCCAGGTTGAAACCGCCTTTCTCGGCTTGCTGGAAAGGGCCGTCGGCGACAATTACCGTATCGTCAGCCGCGTCAAACTCACCGACATCATCGAATGCAAGCAGGGCCTCTCCGGCAAATCGCGCCGCATCGCGATGACCAAGGCAAAAAACAAACAGCTCGACTTCGTGTTGCTGGATAAAGAAAAAATGACCATAGTGGCGGCCGTTGATCTGGTCAACAATGCGAACCGCGATGGCCACAAGGCACAGCGCGACTGGTTCGTCAGCGGCGCCCTCGAAACAGCCGGTATCCCTCATATTCGCATGAAGGTGAAAAGCGGCTACCAGACCGCTCAGGTGCGCGAAGCCATTCTGTTCAAGATCGGCAAACCACAGCCTAAGCCCATGCATGTTACCCGTCCACGGGTGATAAGACCGGCGGTGCTTTCTCCTTCGCAGGTAAAAGCCCAGTCGACACAATTGGCCGAGATATAATTACCCGCTATAATGGCGCCATCGCGAATCACGAGAAGTTTATTGAATGAAAATAGGTATCATAGGCGCCATGGAGCCGGAAGTTGCGATCCTGCGCGACACCATGACTGACGTTGAAAGCATCAGCAAGGCAGGTTTCACCTTCCACACCGGTCAACTCGAAGGCCACACGGTCACCTTAGTGCAATCAGGTATCGGCAAGGTAGCCGCCGCTATTGCGACCACATTACTGATCGACGATTATGCCCCCGATTGCGTGATCAATACGGGGTCGGCCGGCGGTTTCGATCCGCGCCTGAATGTCGGCGACGTGGTTATTTCAAGCGAGGTGCGTCACCACGATGTGGACGTGACAGCATTCGGTTATGAAATGGGTCAGGTTCCTCAAATGCCTGCCGCATTCCTTGCCCACCCGACGCTTATCAAGGCGGCCGAACAGTCGGTTGCGGAACTCGGTGACTGCCAGACCCTGACCGGTCTTATCTGCACCGGCGATTCTTTTATGTGCGATCCGGTACGCATCGAGAACACCCGCGCGCAGTTCCCGAGCATGCTGGCGGTAGAAATGGAAGGTGCAGCGATTGCCCAGGCCTGTCATACCCTGAACACCCCTTTCGTGGTGATCCGTTCTCTTTCTGACATTGCCGGTAAGGAATCACCTACTTCATTCGAAGAATACCTGGAAACCGCATCGGTAAATTCGTCGAAAATGGTCGTTTCTTTGCTTTCCAAGCTGGATTCGGCAAGCCTCTAAGGTGCTGACGGAATTAGCCCGGGACAACCTGGGCTTTCTGACCCTCCTGCTGGCCTGCATCGCGGAGCGATGGCTTCCGCTGGTCAGCTGGTATCACCCCAACACCCTGCTCGGCGGCATTTTCACCGCGCTTGCCAAACGGGTATACCGGGAAAAGGAATCGGCTTCCTACCAAAAATTTTCCGGCACTCTGGCCTTCTTGTTACCGCTGCTCATCCTCTGTCCCCTGACCTTCGGTATTTTCAGTTTCGCTTTTCACCCCGATTGGCTCGGCGCGTTGCTTTTGTACCTGATGCTCGACAGCCAGTCCGGTGAGCGCAAGGCGCTGCGCATCGCCCGTTTGCTCAAGCAACAGCAAAAAACGGCGGCGCGGGAACTGGCCGGAACCCTGCTGGCGCGAGAAAACGCCCGCCTCAGCGAAGCCGGGATCTGTAAGGCCACCATAGAGACCATGACCCTCAGGCTGGCGCGCCACTACTTCGCCGTACTGTTCTGGTTCCTGCTGACGGGTCCGATAGGCGCCCTGGCTTATCGGCTTTTGACCCTGATGCAGCAGGGCTGGCGCGCGGTCATGCTGCCCGACAGCCCGTTTTTGCTTCCGCTTAAGCGCGTGCTCTGGCTGCTGGAATGGTTGCCGGTACGCCTGCTAGCCTTGACCTTGCTGCTCGGCAGCCAAACCCGCCAGGGCCTGCATTTCATCAAATATTATGCCCGTCATTACTACCAGACCAATACCGGCTGGCTGCTCAGCGTGTTGTCTGCCTCTCTCGGTGCCCAGCTGGGCGGACCGGCCTATTATCGTGGAGTGCGCTATAACAGAATGCGGATAGGGCAACAGCGCCAGCCGGTGCCGGAAGACATCCTGATGGCGCGGGCACGGCTCGGGCAGGCCAAATCCCTGTGGTTTGCAACCCTTATCATGATCAAACTGGCCGTCGTGGCACTGACCCTCGGCGTATAAAAAAACCGCGTTTCACGCGGTTTTTTATGGCGGTTATGAAGGGTTAAACCAAGGTCACCTTGGCAAACTTACGTTTACCGACCTGGTAGACAGCCGTGCTGCCCTTGGCCACTTCCAGCTTGCTGTCGGTGACCTTTTCTTCACCGTTGATCTTTACCGCACCCTGCTTGATCATGCGCAACGCCTCAGAGGTACTGCCGACAAGATCGGCTTCCTTCAACAGGTTGGCGATAAACAGGCTGTCTTCGTCGATACGGATCTCAAGCTCGGGAATATCATCCGGCAGTGCGTTTTTCTGGAAACGCTGGATAAAGTCCTGGTGCGCGGCTTCTGCATCTGCTTCGCTGTGAAAACGGGCGATCATTTCCTTGGCAAAGGCTATCTTGATATCACGGGGGTTGGTGCCGTCAGCTACCTGCTGCTTCAGGGCGTCGATTTCTTCCAGCGAAAGCGCGCTCAGCAGTTCATAGTAGCGCCACATCAGATCGTCGGAAATCGACATCACCTTGCCGAACATTTCAGTCGGTGCATCGGTGATACCGATATAGTTGCCGAGGGATTTTGACATCTTCTGCACGCCGTCGGTGCCTTCGAGCAGAGGCATCATCAGCACGGTTTGCGGCTTCTGACCTTCCTCTTTTTGCAACTCACGTCCCATCAAGAGGTTGAAACGCTGATCCGTACCGCCGAGTTCAACGTCGGCCTCAAGGGCGACCGAATCCCAGCCCTGCACCAGCGGATACAGGAATTCGTGAATGGCGATAGACTGGCCGTTGGTGTAGCGCTTTTTAAAGTCGTCGCGTTCCAGCATACGGGCAACCGTCTGGCGGGCGGCCAGCTTGATCATACCGGCGGCACCGAGCTTTTCCATCCACTCGGAGTTAAATGCTACGGTCGTTTTCGCCGGATCCAGGATCTTAAACACCTGCTCCTTGTAGGTCTCGGCATTGGCCAGTACGTCTTCACGGGTCAGCGGCTTACGGGTTACGTTTTTGCCGGTCGGATCGCCTATCATGCCGGTGAAATCACCAATCAGGAAAGTAACCTCATGACCCAGCTCCTGGAAGGCACGCA
>JBNKEN010000281.1:0-2099 GCA_050288805.1 Pseudoalteromonas sp. | reverse complement strand
CCGGGCTTAATTTAGGCTTTTATTTAGCACCTGAACAGCGGATAATTCTGATACTATCTATTCATTTTATTGATACGTGGGCCGACCATGGACCTAGACGCCCTGCGCAGTTTTCTCGCCTTTATCGACACCGGCAGTTTTACCCGCGCGGCCCGGCAGGTTCACCGCACCCAGTCCGCCGTCAGCATGCAGATGAAAAAGCTCGAACAGGCGGCAGGCAAGCCGCTGTTCGTCAAGGAAGGGCGTTTGCTGGCGCTGACCCAGGACGGCCAGGTGCTGGCCCGCTACGCCCGACAACTGGTGCAGCTGCACGATGACGCCCTGGCCGAGCTGCATGCCGATGCGCCGCCGCCCGTGCTGCGGCTCGGTTGTCCCGACGATTACGTCGCCACCGTGCTGCCGCGCCTGACCCCGCTGCTGCACGGCAAGTGGCCGGCGCTGGATCTGCAGGTCACCTGCGCACCCAGCCACAGGATCCGAACCATGCTCGATAACGGCGAGCTGGATGTGGGCGTGATCACCCGGCTGCCCGGTTCGGAGGAGGGGCTGCTGTTACAATCGGACAGCGGCGTTTGGGTGCAGCGGCCGGGTTCGGCGCTGAATCTGCGTGAACCGGTCCCCCTGGCGCTGTTTCAGAAAGACTGCAAGTTTCACCAGGCCGCGGTGGACGGATTGCTCAAGCAGGATCGCGCCTTTAAGGTGATCGCCGCATGCAGCAGCGCCGCGGCTTTGATATCGCTGGTGAGCAATGGGCTGGCGGTAGGTGCCATGGCAACCATGAGCATGAGTCCCGGACTTGAGATCATCAATGACCCCGAGTTACCTGCACTGCCGGTGATAGATATCGTCGTAGTGCTGTCAAACGCCCCGCACAATCCGCTTTCCAACGAGCTTGCGCGCGAGCTGTGCCGTGCGTACCGAGCCGATTTAACCCAACAGGCATAAGATGTCGGTTGGGCGTTGGGCCCCTTGGCCGTTCAGACCTATTGCGCAAACTGGGAAAAACGCACATAGGGTATGTCAAGCCGCTCAAGCAAGGTGCAAAGAAGTTCTGCACGGGCTTTGGGGATCCGCTGGCCGAGGATCACCCGTTTAATGTCTACATCGACGAAATCCCGGAGGGACAACACCCTAGCCTCCTGTTCATGCTCCCAGCTTGAATGCTTTTGCTCGAAAATACTGCGAACCTGGTGCTCCAGCAGGGTACTGTCTATCAGCGGGGCTCCTTCGTATTTCATGTCGAACAGCTCATCGCCGCCCCCAAGCCGAGGAACGACTTCCAGTGCCACTCCCGCGTGTCCGCCGGCGTAATAGGCCCACAACAGGTGATTGTCGCCGCTTTTACTCAGCGACAAAATGCGGCGTTCCGCCTTATGGGCCTTAATATCCGCTAGCTGTTCATAATCCACCTCGCTGCCGCGATAGCGGAACTTCCCCTCCATGGGATCGTTCAATGTCTTGAAACGGGCGGCATAGAGACGTCGATTGACCAGGGCGTCAAGCAAGAACTCCCAGTTGTCTAACGTGCGGTATTTAAAGTAAGTGGTCATAAACGCATTCCCTGGCAAAAGATTTTTGGTTGTTCGCAGTATATGCGGGTAAATTAACTTGCGCACCTCTCTGGGTTAATTTATTGTTAAACCTCTTTAAAACCGTGCAGATATAACTCTCTCAGACAGTAAAAAGGAATTTGGCGATGGCCGACAAACTGCGACTCAGCCAGGCAATTCTCTCTCCCATCGACGCAATACTCAGGGCCCAGGTGCATTCGGCACGTTCTTTTTTGAACCTGGTGCTGCAAATGGGTTTTCCGCACCGCCCGCTCGACGAACACGGTAATGTCGACGTGCAGGCGAACGGCGACGACGAACTCTACAGCCTGACCGCCACCCACAAATACGAAGACGACAGCAAAACCGTCGAACACACCATAAACCAGCCGCTGCTCGGCGCCATTCCGCTGAAACCGCTGGCGATCACCGGCGGTAAGGTGGCGTTCAACATGGTGATGACGGGCACCGAACCGAGCAATCAGTTTGGCCAGGGAAAAGACGAAAAAATTAACAAAGACAAGAACTTCAACAAAACAAAACGCCCCT
>JBNKEN010000280.1:0-2802 GCA_050288805.1 Pseudoalteromonas sp. | reverse complement strand
CGGCACCGAGAATATGGCCTGCGGGCTGCAGGTGAAAACGAATGTTGCCGACCTCGGCCTGTTCGTGAAAATCCAAGGACTGGAAAAGCGACATGCAGGCTTCGGCGGTTTCGCGATCATAAAGCGGTTCCGGATGGGCATGTTTACCGATTTTGTGTTTGCCGTAATACCCGGCATCCTCTTCCTGGATCTTACCGCTGTCCGATAACAAGATTTGACACAGGGCCGTCGTGGCGTGATGGGTAAAAACGGGGCCGCGAAAACCGCGTTTGTAAAGCACCGGAATATATCCCGAATGGTCCAGGTGCGCATGGGTTAAAAGCACCGCGTCGAGTTTATCGATATCGAGCGGAAGCGGCTGCCAGTTTCGCTCTCTGAGCCATTTATAACCCTGAAACAGGCCGCAATCAACCAGCACCTTGGTGGTGCCGGTTTCGACCAGAAACTTTGAGCCGGTGACCGTTTCGGCGCCGCCAAGAAAGGTGATCCTCATAATACCTGCAGAAAACTGATTATCCGTATATAAGGGTTGTAGCCGATTGGGATAAATAACGCCAGCGACAGAAAGAAGCCAGCCACAGGATATGGTAGAAAACGTTCTGATGACCGACGCAAAGCTTGTTTTTGAAGGCAAAGAAAAAGCCGGGCTAGCCCGGCTTTTTTACATTTACTAATCCGCTTTTTTGTTGGATTTTTTCGACTCTTCGACCCATTTGCCGTTTTCGTATTTTGCCGTCCAGCCGGTGGCCTTGCCGTCAACTTCCGTCATCACGTACTGGGTTTTGGTCTTTCGGCTGTAACGCACTATGCTCTCGTTGCCGTCGGGATCCTTCACCGGCGCATCGGCGAGGTAGTAGAACTTCGGCGATATACGATCGCGGAAGCGCTGCAATTCGCTCACCTTAGGCGCCCTGGTTTCCCTTGATTTAGGAAAGGTCGACGCGGCCAGGAACACGCCTGCTGCACCGTCACGCAGTACGAAGTAGGCCTCTGACTTTTCGCACGGCAGTTCGGGCAGGTGAACCGGATCTTCCTTCGGCGGCGCAGCTTCGCCGTTTTTCAGCAGCTTGCGGGTATTCTTACATTCTTCGTTGGTACAGCCGAAATACTTGCCGAAACGACCGGATTTCAGTTGCATGTCGGAACCGCATTTATCGCATTCGATCAGCGGACCGTCGTAGCCCTTGATCTTGAAGTGGCCCTTTTCAACCAGATAACCCTTACAGGCCGGGTTGTTACCGCAGACGTGAAGCTTACGCTCCTCATCGATAAGGTATGAATCCATGGCCGTTTCGCAGATTGGACAACGCTTCATCTGCATCAGGGTTTCGGTTTCTATATCCTCAACGTCGGACGCCGTGATGGCTTCATCACCGGACACCAGGTTCATGGTGGTGGTACAACGTTCCTTGGGCGGCAGGTTATAGCCGGTACAGCCGAGGAACACCCCGGTTGACGCCGTACGTATGCCCATCTTGCGTCCGCAGGTAGGACAGTCGATGTCGGTTTCCACCATCTGGTTTTGCCGCATACCGCCGTGCTCTTCGTCACCGCCGGCGATTTCCAGCTGCTTGGAAAAGTCTTCGTAAAAGCGATCCAGTACCTGGGTCCAGACGCGTTCGCCTTCGGCGATATCGTCAAGCCTGTCTTCCATCTTGGCGGTGAAGTCGAAGTTCATCAGATCGGTAAAGTTCTCAACCAGGCGATCCGTGACTATCTCACCCATTTTTTCCGCATAGAAACGGCGGTTCTCAACCCGCACGTAACCGCGCTCCTGAATTGTCGAGATGATCGACGCATAGGTCGACGGACGACCGATACCGCGTTTTTCCAGTTCCTTAACCAGGCTCGCTTCGCTGAAACGCGCCGGCGGCTTGGTGAAATGCTGTTTCGGATCAAGCGATTCAAGGTTCAGCACATCGCCGACGGCCAGCGCCGGCAGCGGTTGCTCTTCCTCGTTTTTCTTGCGCACCGCAGGTTGCACCCGGGTCCAACCGTCAAAGCGTAATACGCGACCCTTGGCCTTTAATTCAAATTCACCGGCCTGAACGGTGACCGAGGTCAGATCGTATTCCGCAGGTACCATCTGGCAGGCCACAAACTGGCGCCAGATAAGCTCATATAATTTTTTCGCATCGGCTTCCACGCCGTCAAGATGCCCCGACAGCACGTTGATATCAGAAGGTCTGATGGCCTCGTGCGCCTCTTGGGCATTGTCTTTTGAACTGTAGCGAATTGGTGACTCGGGCAGATAATTGTCACCGAATTGGGATGCCACGTAATCGCGGCACATGGCCACGGCGTCTTGCGACAGGTTAGTCGAATCGGTACGCATATAGGTAATGTGACCGGCTTCGTAAAGACGCTGCGCCAGCATCATGGTCTTTTTAACACCGTAACCAAGTCGCGTACTCGCCGCCTGTTGCATGGTCGAGGTAATAAAAGGCGCACTGGGGCGGCTCTTGCTCGGTTTTTCCTCAACCTGGCTGACCTTGTATTCGGCATGTTGCAATGCGCTGGTTGCGGCTTCGGCCTGCGCCTTATTAACCGGCTTGAATGCCTCTCCGGCCTGGCGGGCGACCAGCAATCTGACGGCATCTTGCTGTTTGGTGACATCGGCATGGATATCCCAAAATTCTTCCGGGATAAATGCCTTGATTTCGCGCTCGCGTTCGACGAGCAGGCGAACGGCCACCGACTGAACGCGGCCGGCCGACAAACCGCGGGCCACTTTTTGCCACAGCAGCGGCGACACCATAAAGCCTACGACACGGTCCATAAAGCGACGTGCCTGCTGGGCAT
>JBNKEN010000279.1:0-4011 GCA_050288805.1 Pseudoalteromonas sp. | reverse complement strand
AATGAAAACCTGCTGGAAAGCGAACTCTTCGGTCATGAAAGCGGCGCCTTTACCGGCGCCAGCAAACGCCACGAGGGCCGTTTCGAGCGCGCCAACGGCGGCACCCTGTTTCTTGATGAGCTCGCCAATACCTCGGCGTTGGTACAGGAAAAGCTGCTGCGGGTGATCGAATACGGTGAGTTCGAACGGGTCGGCGGCAAGCACACGGTCAAGATAGACACCCGCCTGGTCTGCGCCACCAATGAAGATCTGCCGACCCTGGCGGATCAGGGTGAATTTCGCAGCGACTTGCTCGATCGACTGGCCTTCGATGTGATCACCCTGCCGCCCTTGCGGGAGCGCCGCGAAGACATTCTGCTGTTAGCGGAAAGCTTCGCCATCAATATGGCCAGAACCTTGGGGTGGGAGTTGTTCAGCGGATTTACCCAGAAAGCCAAGGAAACCCTGCTTGAATACCGCTGGCCGGGCAATGTGCGTGAACTGAAAAACGTGGTTGAACGCAGTCTCTATCGGCACGGCAGCGAGCATCTGGCGGTGCACAGCATAGTCTTGGATCCGTTTCACAGCCCCTACCGACCCTCGACCCGAATAAAGAGTCCGCTCAGCAGCCCGACTCCGGCCGTCCCCGCACAGCCGAAAACGGAAGAAATTGCAGCACCGGCCAGGGAAAAACACCAGTTTCCGTGCGATCTAAAACAGCTTTCCAACGATTATGAAATCGAGCTTATTCGCCAGGCTTTAAAATTCAGTCAATTTAACCAAAAGAAGACTGCAGAAATACTCGGATTAACGTATCATCAGCTGAGGGGTTATCTTAAAAAATACAACTTGCTGGATCCGCAGCAACAGCAAGAGGCGTAACAAGTGCTAAAGTGGACGCTCTGCATCCTGGTAGTCTTGCTAACCGGATGTCAGGAAAAAATTATAACCAATAAAAACAGTAAATTAGGCTTGGTCTATTGCGCAGAGGCCAATCCGGTTTCGTTCAATCCCCAGGTTACCACCACGGGCTCCACCATCGACCTGATCGCCAATCAGCTTTACGATACCCTGATCAGTATCGACCCCAATACCGGCGAATTTATTCCCGAGCTGGCAACCGGCTGGACCATCAGCAAAGACGGCAAATCGGTTACCTTCAAGTTGCGCCAAGGCGTCAAATTTCACCAAACGGCGTATTTCACTCCCAGCCGCGAGTTTAACGCCGATGATGTTGTCTTTACCTTCAGTCGCCTGTTCGACGTATATAACCCCTATCATTTTGTCGGCGACGCCAGCTATCCCTATTTTCAAAGCGTCGGGATGGATCAGTTGATCCGCGATATCCACAAGGATTCAGACTACCAGGTCACCTTCGAGCTGTTCAATGCAGAAAGCAGCTTCATGTCGAACATCGCCACCGATTTTGCCGTGGTACTGTCGCAAGAATATGCCATGACATTGTTGGAGGAGAAACGACAGGACGAATTCGATCTGCTCCCGGTCGGCAGCGGCCCCTATCTGTACCGTAACTACAAACGCGACAGCGTGCTGCGTTTGTATAAAAACCCCGACTATTGGAAGCATCCCGTCGCTTTGGAACAGTTGGTTTTCGATATTACGCCCAACGGTAACACCCGCATCGCCAAGATGCTGACCAAGGAATGCGATATCACGCCGCACCCGAGCAACACCCAGCTTTCGGTCTTGTCGGAGCGGGCCGACATAGAGGTTGAGAAAAAAACCAATCTCAACGTAGGTTACTGGGCTTTTAACACGGAGCGCCCTCCGTTTAACAACCCGGATGTTCGCCGTGCGCTGGCCCATGCCATCGACATCGATAAGATCATGCATGCGGTGTATTACGGCAATGCCATTCAGGCCAAGTCGATGCTGCCGCCCAATTCCTGGGCCTATCAGGAGCAAAACAACCTCCCGGTATACAATCCGGAATTGGCAAAACGCCTCTTGGCTCACGCAGGTTATCCCAAGGGCTTCGACATGAATATCTGGGCCATGCCGGTGAGCCGCATCTATAACCCCAATGCGCGAAAAATGGCGGAGCTGATGCAAAGCGACCTACGCGCTATCGGCGTCAACGTCCGTATTGTGGAATACGAATGGAATACCTTTATTGCGCGGATCGGTGAACACCTGCACGACAGCGTGCTGCTCGGCTGGGCCGCCGATACCCCGGACCCGGATAATTTTTTCAGCCCGCTGTTAAGCTGTAGCGCCACCTTCAGCGGGAAAAACCCGTCCAACTGGTGCAATCCGGATTTCGACAAGCTGCTCACCGATGCCCTGGCCACCACTGAGATAGACAAGCGCAAGGAGATCTATTTTGCCGTGCAGCAAATGATCATGCGCGAATTACCCCTGGTACCCATCGCCCACGGTGTTCGCCTGCAGGCCAAGGATACCAAGATTGACGGCATTGAACTGAGTCCCTTCGGCGGTATATCGCTGGCCAACGCGAGGTTCCGCTGATGTTGTTAAATTACCTGGCAAGACGTCTCTCGCTGCTGCTCTTTATGCTGTTTACCCTGAGCGTCTTTACATTCTCGCTGAGCTACCTGTTCCCCGGCGATCCCCTGGTGAACCTGAGCGGCCTAAACAGCGCCAGCGCCACGGAAGTGGCAGAACTGAGTAACCGCTATCTGCTGCAGGAAAGTTACGTTAAACAATATATCGCGTTTTTGTTGCGCGTATTTCAGGGCGACTGGGGCATTTCCTTCGCCTCGGGAGACAAGGTGTTTTCCCATGTGATAACGCTTTTCCCCGCCACCCTGGAACTGTCTTTATATGCCCTGATTGTATCTGTGTGTGTCGGCGTGCCCGGCGGGATATTATCCGCCGTGTATGATAAAAAGTGGCCAGCCAAGACCATCAACGGCAGCGCCCTCATCGGGTATTCCCTGCCGGTGTTCTGGCTTGCCCTGCTGCTTATCATGGTTTTTTGCCTCAAGTTGGGTTGGTTCCCCATGTCAGGTCGGGTCGGCCTGCTTTATGAAATCCCCTACAGCAGCGGTTTTATTCTCTGGGACATCTTTCATGCCGGTTTCCCCTACCAGGGGGCCGCGTTTTTCGATGCCCTGCATCACCTGGCGCTGCCGACCATCGTTCTTGCCACCTACCCGACAACGGTATTGGTGCGCTTTACCCGCAGCAGCATGCTCAATGTGCTGGACCAGAACTACATCAAAACCGCCCGGGCCAAGGGCCTGAACCGCGCCCAGCTGATCATCCACCATGCGCTGCGTAACGCCTTGCTTCCGGTGATAAAGCAAATCGGTCTGCAATTCAGTTCGTTGCTGACCCTGGCGATGATCACCGAGGTCATCTTTTCCTGGCCCGGTATCGGCCGTTGGCTGATCGACAGCATCTATCAGCGTGATTACCCTGCTATTCAAGGGGGGTTGTTGGCCGTATCCATGTTCGTTATTTTCGCTACTATCCTGGCGGACGTCGTTTACACCCTGTTTGACCCTATTTCCCGGAACCAGTCTCATGGCAAAGTTTAAACTGTTCAGCGAAGAGTCGAACATTGCGCCGCTGACCAACCTGTGGCGCAAGTTCAAACGGGATCACCCCGCCCTGGTCGGCCTTTGGGTGTTTTCGGCCCTGGTTTTATTGGCCGCTACGGCCCCTCTTTTAGCACCTTACGAAATCAACCAACAGCATGGCAATGCGCTGCTGTTGCCTCCTTCCTGGCAGGACGAGGGGGATGTGCGCTTTTTGCTCGGCACCGACGATTTGGGCCGCGACGTATTGTCGCGCCTGATGAACGGCGCGACCTATACCTTTGGTCTGTCGATTCTGGCGGTGATGCTGACCACGGTCGTCGGCATTCTACTGGGCATGCTGGCGGGCCTCAGTAAGGGCCTGCGCTCAAGCTTCATCAATCACCTGCTCGACATCACCCTGTCCATTCCCTCACTGCTGTTGGCGATTATCATCATTGCCATCCTGGGTCCGGGTTTGATGAATACGGTATGGGCGATTATGCTGGCTCTGCTGCCGAAGATGATC
>JBNKEN010000278.1:0-2177 GCA_050288805.1 Pseudoalteromonas sp. | reverse complement strand
GACTCATTCAAGGTATCGAGTCGGCGGCGGGTTGCCATGTTTTGCCGCTGTTTTGCAACCTTGCGCTTCTGCCGCAGGATATGAAACGGCAGCAACACGACAAGCGTCAGCCCCAAATACCAATGCAAGGACCCCGTATTCAGATATTCCGACAGGGATTCCGCCGGAAAATACAGCAGGTAGCCGCTGATGATAAGGCTCACCCAGAGCGCCAGATGTAAGGCGCCGTCGGGATGTTCGCGCCATTTCGTTATCTGTTTGCGGATGTGTTCGGCCCACACCTGTCCCATGCTGATCAGCGACAGAAATGTAAACAGGCCATGCCATTTGCGGAAGTCACCGTTCAGCGGGTGGGGGAAATCGTCCGGCGTGGCTGGCAACGACCAATAGAGGCCGATACCGCTTGCAAGCAGGCCGATAAAAACAAACCACAACAGTTTTTGTCCGCGTTTCAATTCAGAACCCCGTATTTATGTTTGCGTTCATTCCTCGCCGCTTGGGGCGTGGAGAAGATTGCCGCCGAGACGGTGGAGCAGGCCGGAGTCGGCAGGGGTTTGTGCCGCCACCTTGGTTAACGCATCGGCGCGCCAGGCGCGACGAGCGATCACGCTCCAGTCCTTATTCGAGTCGGGCATTATAACGCCCGTTGCCGTCATGATCCTACCCCGAAATGCGCTTTCGTGACGGGTGGCTGAGCTGGCAATGGCTGCCCGGTACAAGAGTCCGGCCGGTTGGTTCGAATACCTGAGCGTGATCGGCACCCGGCATTCGCCCATGGCGCGAATGTCGCCGCCGGCGTTGATAAAGGCCGATTCGACACCGGCCCGTTTGAGCGCCGCCAGTGCGAGATCGACCGCGTATCCCTTGGCTATGCCATCGAGACAGATAACCACGTTTTCGTTAAGGCGGACCTCGCCGGGCCTGAAACTGAGGGCCTCGATGCTGCCGCGCTTTAGTCGTTCGCCGTAGCCGTGATCGGGCAGCAGACCGCTTTCCACCAGAGGATAACCAAGGGTCGGATTAAACAGGCCGTTGCTTTGCCGCATCATGGCACTTGCCAGGCGCAAAATACGCAGCGTCATGGTCGAGAGGGGAAGCCAGGTTTCGGGCGTGAGGTTGAGGCGGCTCAGCTCCGAATCTTTCTTGTGTACGCTGAGGCGTCGCTCTACGTCCGACAGGGTGTCGAACGCGACGTCGAATAACGCGTTAAGTCGCTCGGAAGACAGATCCCCATGCAAAATGGACACCTCGATATAGGTGCCCAGCATAGGCTTCATCCGGCGTTTCAGGATCATTGCGTCAGCACGACCCGGTGCAGGGCCAGCAGGCGCTTTACGCCATCGGTCAGGTTGCGACACGATAATGTAGCGCCGCTGATGTTGGGAATGTCCTTGTTCAGTTTGAACGTATCGCCAAGCTGTTTGCCGACAAACTGATCGCGCCAGGGTTTCATCCGCACCTGCGCACCATGGGTTTCGCGATAGCTGAGAATTTCGATGCCGGTCACCTTGCCCTCGGGCGAAATGCCCACGGCATAGGTGATGAATTCATGTTTGCCGATCACATTGTCTTCGATCACCCAGCCGAGGAACTCCCCGTCTTTTTCCATGCGCCAAACGGCTTGTTCGTCAAAGCGCTGACGAACGCCCGCCAGTGACTTGATTTGTTCCTTTTGCTCATCGCTGATTGCAACCTTGGCCTCGCTGGCCACAGCCGACGGGAACAACAGCTGTTGCGCTTCGGCAACCGACATATAATCGGTTGCATAGACAACGTGGCAGGCCAGGGTAGCCGGGATGGCTATCAGAGCGGGAAGTGTGCGCATAACCTCAGATTCTCTTAAAAGTTGTAGCCCAGTTTCAGGCGCCATTCGGCTTCGGTTTTCTCGATCAGGTGCAGACCCTCAGGCTGGCCGTCGAATTTCTCACCGCCACCGTCGATTTGATCGAAGTAGGTCAGGGTCGCCCACCACTTGGCGCCGCCGTAGTGAATGCTGGGACCGGCGAACCAAGACCAACGTTCCAGGTTCACTTCGGTTTCGTGCTCTTCTTCGTAGACTACCTCTGCACCTATATACCAGTTAGGGGCGAAGCGATAGGAAAGGCCGGTGCCCGCCATCAGTTCGATTTCCATTTCCGCGTCGGTCGGCCATTCGAAGTCTTCCGGCAGGTTGTCGA
>JBNKEN010000277.1:0-5554 GCA_050288805.1 Pseudoalteromonas sp. | reverse complement strand
GCCATCGACGATGGTATCGCCATGGGCCATGACGGCATGCTCTATTCGCTGCCATCAAGGGACCTTATCGCCGATTCGGTGGAATACATGGTCAACGGCCATTGCGCCGATGCCATGGTATGTATCTCCAACTGCGACAAGATCACCCCGGGCATGATGCTGGCGGCGCTACGACTGAACATTCCGGTGATCTTCGTATCCGGCGGTCCGATGGAGGCGGGTAAAACCCGGCTTGCGGAAATCGACATCAAACTGGATCTGGTGGATGCCATGGTCAAGGGCGCCGATCCGTCGGTCAGCGATGAAGATGCCGAAAAGGTTGAACGCAGCGCCTGCCCGACCTGTGGTTCCTGCTCCGGCATGTTTACCGCCAACTCAATGAACTGCTTGCTTGAAGCCTTGGGTCTGGCACTGCCGGGCAACGGTACCATGCTGGCAACCCACAAGGACCGCAAACAGCTGTACGTAGAGGCGGGCAAACGCATCGTTGCGCTGTGCGACGAATACTACGGTAAGGACAACGACGCAGTATTGCCGCGCAACATCGCCAATCGGGCGGCCTTTATGAATGCGATGCGGTTGGATATCGCCATGGGCGGCTCAAGCAACACCGTGTTGCACCTGTTGGCCGCCGCACAGGAAGCGGGCGTCGATTTCGATATGAGCCATATCGACCAGTTATCCCGCACTACGCCGTTTTTATGCAAGGTGGCCCCTGCTACCCAGCAATATCATATCGAAGATGTGCATCGTGCCGGTGGCATCATGGCCATTCTCGGTGAGCTCGGCAAGGCCGGTTTGCTGGAGCTGAGTGCCGGTCATGTCGCGGGCATAAACCTTGGCGAGCTGATAGCCCGTTGGGACGCGAAACAACCCGAAAACCAGGCGGCGCAGACCTTTTATAAGGCCGGTCCGGCGGGTATTCGCACCACCCGGGCCATGAGTCAGGAATGTCGCTGGCCCGAACTGGATCTCGACCGTGAGCAGGGCTGTATTCGCAGCGTAGATCACGCGTTCAGGCTGGACGGCGGATTGGCCGTGCTGTACGGCAACCTGGCGCCGAACGGTTGTATCGTGAAAAGCGCCGGGGTCGCCGACGAGATGCTGCAATTTAACGGTCCGGCGCGGGTTTACGAGTCGCAGGACAGTGCGGTTGAGGGCATTTTGAACGGCGAAGTGCAGGCTGGTGAGGTGGTGGTGATCCGCTACGAAGGGCCGAAGGGCGGACCGGGCATGCAGGAAATGCTGTACCCAACCAGTTATCTCAAGTCCATGGGGCTGGCGGACAAGTGTGCGCTTATCACCGACGGGCGTTTTTCCGGCGGCACCTCGGGTTTGTCGATCGGTCACGTTTCTCCTGAAGCGGCAAGCGAAGGGGCGCTGGCGCTGGTGGAAAACGGCGATGAGATCCGCATCGATATTACCGGTCGCGGTATCGAGCTGGCCGTCGACGAAAAGACATTAGCGGCGCGTCGCGAGAAACAAGCCGCCCGCGGCAAGCTCGCTTACAAACCGCAGGAACAGCGCCCGCGTCGCGTCAGCCCGGCGCTTAAGGCCTACGCCTTATTGGCGACCAGCGCCGACAAGGGCGCGGTGCGGGATCTCGAAAAACTGGAGGCGTTGAGATAGCCATGGTATCCCAGGAACTCGATTATTTCCGTGCCATCATCCAGGCCAATATGGAGCCGCTGGCCAAGGTAACCGAGGTCAGCGAACTACCCGCACTCGAGGAAAAGCTCGGTAACAAGATCTGGCTCAAGCGCGAAGACCAACAACCGGTTTATTCGTTTAAACTGCGCGGCGCATATCATAAGCTGCGCCAGCTGCCGAAAGGCAGCAAGGTGGTGACGGCATCCGCCGGAAACCATGCCCAGGGAGTCGCATTATCGGCGTCCTATCTCGGGCACCAGGCCACCATAGTGATGCCGGTGACCACCCCGGAAATCAAGGTGAATGCCGTCCGCAGCCTCGGCGGTGAGGTGATATTGCACGGCCATCATTTCGATGCCGCCAAGGCGTTCGCCCTGGAACTGGCGGAAAAGCAGGACGCCTTGTTCATACCGCCGTTTGATGATCCGGATGTCATCGTCGGTCAGGGCACCATAGCGCGGGAACTGATGCAGCAGTTGCCGGATCTCGATGCGGTGTTTATTCCCGTGGGTGGCGGCGGCCTCTTGGCGGGGATGGCGGTGTACATCAAATCGCT
Source organism: Pseudoalteromonas sp. (assembly GCA_050288805.1). GTDB lineage: Bacteria > Pseudomonadota > Gammaproteobacteria > Enterobacterales > Alteromonadaceae > Pseudoalteromonas. The sequence continues at coordinate 3,348 of JBNKEN010000277.1, read as the reverse complement.
GCGCCCGGACATTCGCGTGATCGGCGTGGAAGCCGAAGACAGCGCCTGTCTCAAGGCGGCACTCGAAGCCGGTGAACCGGTGGAGCTGGAGCGGGTCGGCAGCTTTGCCGACGGCGTGGCGGTGAAGCTGATCGGCAGCGAAACCTTTCGCCTCGCACAGAAGTTCTGCGACGAGGTGATCACCGTATCGAGCGACGAAATATGCGCCGCCATGCAGGATATTTTCGTTTCTACCCGCGCCGTTGCAGAACCGTCCGGGGCCTTGTCGCTGGCGGGCCTTAAAAAATGGTGCCTGCAGGGCGGACGTAAGGATCAGAAACTGGCGGCGGTGCTGTCCGGCGCCAACCTTAACTTCGACCGCCTGCGTTACGTGGCTGAACGCACCGCGCTGGGAGAAAAAAACGAGGCGCTGCTGGCGGTCACCATCAAGGAACAAAAGGGCAGTTTCCGGCGTTTTTGCCAGGCGCTTGGCGGCCGGGCGATCACCGAGTTCAACTATCGCTATGCCGGACCCGGAGACGCGCAGATCTTCGTCGGCATCGGGCTGCGCCAGGGAGAAAGCGAATTCCGGGAGCTGTGCACTGAATTAGAGGCCGAAGGCTACGATTACCTTGATATGTCGGACAACGAACTGGCCAAGCTGCACGTGCGCTACATGGTGGGCGGCAAGCCCGGCGCCGTAATGAGCGAGCACCTGCTGCGGTTTGAATTTCCGGAATACCCGGGAGCGCTGGGGCGGTTTCTCGACACTCTGGGCGGTAACTGGAATATCAGTCTGTTCCATTACCGTAATCACGGCGCGGCCACCGGCAACGTGCTGGCGGCATTTGAGGTGGCGCCCGATGACGAAGCGGCCTTCGCCGAACACCTTAAACGGCTCGGCTATGAATACCAGGATGAAACGGATAACCCCTGCTATCGCCGCTTTCTGGCGGCAGAGGAAGCCGGTCAGCCAGCGCGCATGCTGCGTAGCTGAAGCGGTATCGGCTTCTTTTAAATACGCGTATAATGGCGGCCAATCAGGCCGCTTTTTTCTTTTTTCATGACCCTTAGCGAACATTTTACAGCGCTGGATTCGCTGCTGAAGCGTACCCGCCGTTACTGGCAATGCGTTGCCTTTGAGCACGATGAACTGCCCTGGCCCGAGTTGGCCGATTCCCTGTTTGCATTGAATGACACCGAACTGCCCGTGTTGGATGCCGATCCGAAGGCGCTGGTAACGCGTTTCATCGACCAGATCCCTGAATTGGCCGAGTTGCCTGAGCTGACAGAATTGACCTTGCTGGCCACAGAGCAGGAGGATTACCCGTTCTGGCTCAGCAACGGCATCAAGGGGCGTAAGTTCGAGCAATTAAAGGCCTTTGTCGACGGCGTGTTTGATAAGGAATTGCCGGTACTTGAGTGGTGCGCCGGTAAGGGGCATCTTGGCCGCATGCTGGCTTTTTGTGGCGTGCCTCGGGTCGACAGCGTAGAGCTGCAGTCCCATCTTTGTGAGCAAGGGGAACTGAGCGCCCGCAAGCAGGGACTCAATATGCATTTTCACAATGCGGACGTCTTGAGTGATCCGATCGATAAGTATTTTCGTACTGAACAACATGCCGTCGCGCTCCACGCCTGTGGCGGGTTGCATCAGGCCTTTATGAAACAGGCGGTGGCGAAGGGAACCGTGAAGCTGTCGCTGTCACCCTGTTGCTATCATCTGTTTGGCCAAGGGGAAAGTTACCGGCCGATGAGTGAGGTGGCTGGCGCAAGTTCACTCACGCTCGCCATGAGCGATCTCAAACTGGCGCTGCAGGAAACCGTGACGGCACCCGGGCGCACCACCCGCATCAGGCAAAAGGAAGTGGAGTGGCGGCTCGGCTTCGATTGTCTGCGCAGGAACGTAACCGGAACCTTGGGTTATGTCAGCGTGCCTTCCAGCGGCAAGGCGATATTCAGCGGCGAATTCAGCGAATTCTGCCGTTGGGCCGCAGAGCAGAAGGGGATCCTTTTGCCCGACAACATCGATTTCGCGGCTTTTTTGCAACAGGGAAAGCGGCGGAAACGGGTGACCGACCGTATCGAACTGATCCGACATCTGTTCCGACGGGCAATTGAAGTTTGGTTGGTGCTTGATCGTGCTTTATATTTAGAGCAGCATGGCTACCGGGTAGCGATCAGTGCCTTTTGTGAAAAGCAGCTAACCCCACGCAATATCCTTATCTCTGCGAAGTTAGCTTCCCAGGACACCTAAGTGAAAGAGAAGTAATGAGAAAGCTAAAACATTTATTCGAAAATAACCGCCACTGGGCGACTCGTACCAGCGAGTCAGATCCTGATTTCTTTAAAAAACTGTCGATGCAGCAAAACCCAGAGTATCTGTGGATCGGTTGTTCAGACTCCCGTGTACCGGCCAACCAGATAGTCGACCTGATGCCGGGCGAACTGTTCGTTCACCGCAACGTGGCCAACGTGGTGGTGCATACGGACCACAACTGTTTGTCCGTGATGCAGTACGCGGTTGAGGTATTGAAAATCAAGCACATTATGGTGGTAGGTCACTACGGATGCGGCGGTGTGCAGGCGGTGCTGGACGAGGCCCGGTTTGGCCTTATCGACAACTGGTTACGTCATGTCGGCGATGTGAAGGAAAAACACCAGGCGCTGCTGCAGGACTGTCCCGAGGAGGACCGTTGTGCACGCCTGTGTGAGCTGAATGTGATTGAACAGGTTCGTAACGTATGCCAGACCAACGTGGTGCAGGATGCCTGGGTTCGGGGTCAGGAAGTGACGGTGCACGGCTGGGTATACGGTCTTGCCGACGGTCACCTGCACGATATGGAATCGGTTGTGACCTGTAACAGCGAAATGGACACGGCCTATCAACAGGCGGTGGCCAAGGTGGCAGAAAAAATCCGCGGTTAAGCGGATTATTCTGTCTCGGACTGCTCGTCCCTGTCGGCGGCGAGCTGTGCTTCCAGGCGGGCGACCTTTTCTTCCAGCTCTGCCAGTTTTTCTCGGGTGCGTATCAGCACCTGGCTTTGAATGTCAAACTCTTCGCGGCTGACGAAGTCCATTTGCGACAGTTTCGACTGGATCGCCTGTTTGGTCTTTGATTCCAGCGTATCCGCCAGATTTTTTACGCCTTTCGGCATATTTTCGCCGATCTGTCGGGCGATCTCTTCAATTTTCTGCGGGTTGATCATGGTTACGGTTCCCGATATTTGGTTGCGCCTATCTTACCCTATGGACCGGGGAGGATAAAGGCCCGCTAGGCGCGCTATGGCGAATGGGGTAGAATAGGCGGCTATTTCAGTTTATAACGCGCACCACCCGGCGTTTCGGGTGGCGATACAGGTTCGTTTTAGG
>JBNKEN010000276.1:0-1598 GCA_050288805.1 Pseudoalteromonas sp. | reverse complement strand
GCCGAACGGCGGTTTTTTAATGTCTCGCTGTTTATATCAGCTTGTTGATAAACACCAACGCGATGCACAGCGGGCAGATAAACTTGATGTACCAGGGCCAGATCTTCCAAAACAGGCCGCTGGCCGCCGCCGGGTTGCCTTGCTTGATTTCTTCCAGCAAGCTGGCACGATGCCAGATCCAGCCGACGAAGATACAGCACATCAGGCCGAGCAGCGGTTGACCGAAACGGGTTGTCACGGCGATCACCAAACCGAACAGCGCATCGAAATTAAAGACGATGGTAAAGCTTACCATGGCGATAACGAAGCCGATGGCCCAGGTTGCGGTGTTACGGTTGAGGCCGAATTTCTCCACCGCATAGGAAACCGGGGCTTCCAGCATGGAAATCGACGAAGTCAGTGCGGCGATGCTCATCAGGGCGAAAAACGCGAAACCGACAAACAGGCCTGCGCTGCCCATGGTATCAAACAGCGCGGGCAGAACCTGGAATACCAGAGTGTCTTCCGACAGCAGTTCGCCGCTGGCGCTGAAGATTTCGACCCCTTGTGCCTGCGCCACATACATGGCCGGAATAATCAGCAAACCCGCGGTAAAGGCGATAAACACATCGATCAGCGTCACATAGGCGCCCAGAGCCACCAGGTTTTCCTTTTTGCTGATATAAGAGCCGTAGATGATCATTACGCTGGTGCCGAGCGACAGTGAGAAAAAGGCCTGGCCGAGGGCGCTGACAAGCAATTGCGGATCCAAAATCGAGCTGAAATCGGGAACCAGATAGGCCTTAAGGCCCGTCATCGCACCTTCCTGTGTCAGTACGTAGGCAATAAGCGCGAACAGTATACCGATCAGGGCCGGCATCAGGCGTTTGGACCATTTCTCAATGCCGTTCTCGACCCCTTTACTGATAATCGCTACGGTGAGCAGAATAAAGCCTGCGGTAAATACCAGATCCCGGCCCAGCGACTGGGTGGACAGCCAGGACGACACTTCGGTCTGGCCCGCCAGTCGGGCTATCGGGTCGGCGGTGTAGCTGAGCATCCAGCCTGCGACGATGGCATAGAAGCTTAAGATCATTGCAGCACAAATAATGCCGCCAAAGCCGACGATAAAGGAAAAATGATGCTGCCAGGGGCGGTTGGAGATCTTGCGCAAAGAGGTAACGGCATTGGCCTGGCCGTGGCGGCCGACAACCAGTTCAGCCATCAGGGCCGGGTAGGCAAGACAGAAGGCGAGTACCAGGTAGGCCAGAACGAATGCGGCACCGCCGTTGGAGGCGGTTTGCGTCGGAAAGCCCCAGATGTTGCCAAGTCCGACCGCAGAACCGGCTGCAGCCATAATAAAACCAAAACGAGAGCTGAACTCTCCCCGGATTGCGCTCATATAATTCTACTTCTCTGTTTTTGTAAGGCGCTGACAATCTACTGTAATCACTGTGAAATAAAAAGCCCTATTTTTGTTGATCTGCCGCAAAGCAAATTCACGCAGAACCCCTATGCTGATGACCCTGGTAGGCCTTATTATTTAATAAGGTGGTAAGTTTATATGTTTCAAAAGGTTACGCTTAAATATCAAATGTAAACTGTAAATTAGTTGTTAC
>JBNKEN010000275.1:0-6163 GCA_050288805.1 Pseudoalteromonas sp. | reverse complement strand
GAAATACCTGACAGGTTATTCCGATGAATGATGGTGATGATGGATAGCTGTCAGATTAAAACGCATGTTTGGTGTCCGGTTGTTGTATAGTTTGAAAACGGTTATTAGATAATCATGAACCCCGGGTATTTGGCAAGGCTTTTTTATGCGAAATTAAAGCATAAATTATAACCGCCGATAATAAGGGTATGAGAGAGGAGGTTTTTATGGATATTTTAACGCCGTTTTTACCGCGTATTTCGAACCTCGAGGTCGATCATCGCGGGCCCTTTTACATCGCCGGGTTGAAAGACCAGCAGGTGCAGCGGGTGCGTCTGTTCCATCCCGCCTTTAAGGAAAAACGCTACGACGTGTTGACCGGCGAGGGGAAGAAGAAAAAAGACACCTACACCGACGACGAAGGCAAGGAACATCTGGATACCTGGGCCTGAGCAAATAGAAATACAATCCCTGTGGCTTTACGCAATCACGGGCCGCTTTTTTTCGCACGCTTGCCTTGGGGGCAGCGCATACGTAAAATCCCTTCATCCACCCTTCAATCGTAGTACTGGCTATTAAACGTCTATTTTCCGATACCGGCCCGCTGGCGCAGAAACTGCCGGGTTACAAGCCCCGTCAGGCGCAAATCGATATGGCGCTGGCCGTCGAGGACGCAATGAAGGGGCGCCACCAGCTGGTGGTTGAAGCCGGTACCGGCACCGGAAAAACCTACGCCTACCTGGCGCCGGCCCTGAAAAGTAAAGGGAAAACCATCATTTCCACCGGGTCCAAGGCGCTGCAGGAGCAGCTCTATCATCGCGATCTGCCGCTGTTGGTTAAGGCCCTGGAAACACCGATCAAAACCGCGCTGCTCAAGGGGCGGGCCAATTATGTGTGTCCTTACCGGCTGAATCAGCACGTTGCTCATGTGCCCACGGACGACCCGGATGTGATGCACCAGCTTGCCATGGTGGCCAAATTCGCCAGTGAAACCCAAAGCGGGGATCTGGCCGACTGTATCGGCATCGAAGAGGATGCCAAGGTACTGCCTTACGTCACCTCTACCGCCGATAACTGCCTGGGACGGGAATGCCCCGATTACGACGGATGCTATATCCGCAAGGCGCGGCTCAAGGCCATGGAGGCAGACCTGGTGGTGATCAATCACCATCTGTTCTTTGCCGATATGGCCGTGAAAGACAGCGGCTTTGCGGAACTGGTGCCAAGCGCCGACGCCTATGTGTTCGACGAAGCCCATCAGTTGGGCGAAATCGCCAGCGATTATTTCGGCGAAAGCGTCAGCACACGGGCGCTGTCTGACCTCATTCGCGACATTCGCGTGATCTACCGCAGTGAGCTGCACGATATGCTGCAGTTGGGTAAGACATTGGACAAGCTGGAAAGCGCGGTGATGGACCTGCGTCTTGCCTTTCCCCTTGATCCCACTCGCGGAGACTGGCGTGAGTCGCTCGGAGATAGGGCGCTATGTGCCGCGCTGCACCGAGTGATCAGCGACACGGACTTTTTGTATCAGGTGCTTAAGCTGTGTCTGGACCGCAGCGATAAAATAGAGCATGTGTTTGAGCGCACCCTGTCGATGAAAGGCATGCTGGAGCGGGTTTTCGATACGGCGCCGACCGGCTTTTCATATTGGTTTGAGACCAGCAAGCGGTATTTAACCGTACATATCACTCCGCTCAATATCGCGCAGAAGTTCGCCGAGATGATGAAACAAAGCGACGCGGGGTTTATCTTTACGTCGGCGACCCTATCGGTGGACAACCGGCTGGATCATTTCAACCGTGCGCTCGGGTTATCGCCCAGGCAGAGCCTTATCGTCGACAGTCCGTTCGACTACCCGAATCAGGCGCTGTTATGCTTGCCGCGTTATATGCCGGAAGTGAATGCACCCAACATGGCCCATGCCCTGGTGCGCATCGCGCTGGACCTTATCAAGGCGGCCAAGGGGCGTTGCTTCGTGTTGTTTACCAGCTACCGCATGATGAATCTGGTGGCGGAAGGGCTGACCACCCAAATCGAGTACCCGGTGTTTGTGCAGGGGCAGACCTCGAAACGCATTCTGCTGGAAAAATTTGTCCGTCACGGCAATGCGGTGCTGCTCGGCACCGCGTCATTTTGGGAAGGCGTTGATGTGCGTGGCAGCGCGCTCAGTTGTGTTATCATAGACAAATTGCCGTTTGCCGCGCCGGACGATCCGCTGTTGCAGGCTAAAATGCGCGACTGCCTGCTTGAGGGCAAGGATCCCTTTGCCGAACTGCAGCTGCCGCAAGCGGTGATCAGCCTTAAGCAGGGTGTCGGGCGCCTGATCCGTGACAGTAAGGACAAGGGCGCCCTGGTGATCTGCGACAACCGGCTGGTAACCCGGCAATATGGTCAGGTTTTCCTGCAAAGTTTGCCGCCGATGCGGCGAACCCGAGATTTAACAAAAGTCAGTCAGTTTTTAGAGCAAATAGATTAGTATGAAAAACAACATCTTGGCACTCGACGCCTCGACCGAAGCCTTGTCATTGGCCCTGCAATATGAGGGCAAACTGTACCATCATTTCGAAGTCTGCCCGCAGCAGCACAGCCAGAAGATTTTGCCCCTGGTAGACAAACTGCTTGGCGAAGCGGGCGTTAAATTGCAACAACTGGACGCCATTGCGTTCGGACGCGGTCCCGGCAGTTTTACCGGCGTACGCATCAGCGTCGCGATTGCTCAAGGGCTGGCCTATGCCGCAAAGTTGCCGGTGATCGGCGTGTCGACCCTGCAGGCGATGGCGCAGCAAGCGATTGAAGAAAGCGGTGCGAAGCAGGTGTTAAGCGCCATCGATGCGCGCATGGGCGAGCTGTATTTTGCGCAATTTTCCGCTACCGGTGACGGTCTTGCGGTATGTCAGGGCGGCGAAACCGTGGTCAAACCCGAAGAACTTGATCTTGAAGGCAAAGCCGGTGTTGCCGTTGGCACAGGTTGGGGCGCGTACCCTGCGTTGCTCGAAGGTAACGACGCGATTGCGCGGGCTGAAAACATTGCCCTGCCGGATGCGCGATTTATGCTGAAGCAGGCCGAATTGTCGCTGGCGAGCGGTGAAGCGGTCAGCGCCGATAAGGCGGAACCCGTATACGTTCGCGATACGGTCACCTGGAAAAAATTACCCGGTCGGGAGTAACTACTGAGCTTGCCCATTTTAGAGTCAGCCTCTTGCAAGGGTTCTGAGGCTGGCCCATAATTGGTGCAGTATTGATTTCGGAGTGAGTGCGTGAATATACCCTTTGCTGGCGGCTTTCAAGCCGGTAGGATCAATCCCTATTCCACTCCCGGTGGTTCAAAGCCTCAACTGCCTGCGCAAACGCCGGTTCAGCCCGCAAGCAACGAACCGCGCCCCGATTTCGTCAAAAGCAGCGACAAGGGTATTCGTCTCGCGGAGCGTTTGCAAAGTGGTAGCGATTATCGCCAAACCATTTACGATCAGCCAAATTTCAAGGCCAGCCGCGCCATTTCAACCTATACAGAATTTGCCTATATGGAACGTCGCGCCGAGGTGCAGTCTTTGATAGGTGTCGACGTTTACGCCTGAGTTATTTCTCGCAAGTTGTCGAAAGAAAAAGGCCATATCCGAGGATATGGCCTTTTTCTTTCTGTTCAGGACTTATTTTTTGATAAAACCCATCAATTTATCGGCGATGGCCGTGTTGTTTTGTGAACCGATAAATTGTTCGCTGCCGGCGCCGTATGCGAATACCTGAACATCAATCGCGGTGTGGCCGCCGGTTGTCCAGCCGGTGAAGCTGGCGTTGTTGATAATCGCCTTGATCGATTTTTTGAGCGTCTCTTCGCCCTGCGTTTTCGCTTCGCTCAAGGTGGCAAGGTTTTCCGCCGTAAGGGTCAGGTCCGCGTCGCGTTGCCAGGCCTCAGCGAGATCGGTAGCCGCCAGCAGACGTTTGGCGATGAGATCCGCGCTTGCCCTGATCCCCTTAATCGGCGCGGTTTCCCACTTGTACTCACCGTTCGCCCCTAAGGTCAGGCCGCCGGTGGAATGGTCGGCGGTGATCACCAGCAGGGTATTCGGATGTGCGTCGACATACGCCTTGGCAAGTTTGACCGATTCGGCGAAATCGTGCATTTCTCCCATGGCGCAGGCAATGTCATTGGCGTGGCCGCACCAGTCAATCTGGCTCCCCTCGATCATGACAAAAAAGCCTTTCGGGTTCTTGTGTCCGTCGAGCAAGCCGAGGGCGTGTTTGGTCATCTTCGTCAGGCGCAGGGGGTCGCCGTCGATGGCATAATCGAGCCCCTTGGCTGCGTAGAGGCCGAGGGCAGGAATTTGTGTCAGCTCATTTAATGCGCTCAGGGTGTCGCTGTACTGGTAACCGGCCGCGATGAACTCGTTGACCAGATTTCGGCCTTCGCGGGCAAAGTATTCGGTGCCGCCGCCGAGCATCAAATCGACGGGAAGCTTGCCGGCGATTTTATTGTCGATGTAGTCGTCGGCGATTTCGTCATAGTTGCGACGCGACTTGTTGTGGGCCGCAAAGCTCGCCGGTGTCGCGTGATTGATCTGTGAGGTGGCGACCAGGGCGGTGGTCATGCCCTTTTCTTTGGCCAGTTCCAACATGGTTTTCAGCGGTTGCTGTTCTTTCGTCACCGCGATGGCGCCGTTGTAGCTTTTGTGTCCGCTGGCAAGCGCCGTAGCGCCGGCGGCGCTGTCGGTGACATAGGTATCATCGTCCGGGTAGGTGTGGGCCATTCCCTTGAGCAGGCTGTCAAAAACCGTCGGGTCGACGACCTGGGTTTCGGGCTGATCCTGATAATAACGATAGGCCGTGGTATAAGCCGGGCCCATGCCGTCTCCGATCATGTAGATGATATTATCGGGAGTTTGGGCTGTGGCGGTGCCGGACAGGCAAAGCAGGGCGCAAAGGCCGCTTGGAAACTTCATTTTTATGATCCTATTGTGTTAGCCGTGGTATTGTAGACAGACACCGCAATAAATAAACGGCTTTTCGCCGAAATTCCAGATATTTAGGATAAGGAACAAACGTGCAGTCTATTTCCATTGCGCTGGAGGACAAAACCATTCGGGGGATCCGGCACCAGAGCGGCACTGAACCCGTTATCGCGATTCACGGCTGGCAGGACAACTGCCACAGTTTTTTGCCCATGATGCAGCACCTTGAAAACGGCCTGGACTGGCTGGCCGTTGACTTGCCCGGACACGGTCATTCCGACTGGCGAGGCCCCGATGCGCATTATTATTTCGTAGATTATGTCGATGACCTTCTGCAAATCATGGACGCACAACGGATTGAACGCTGCCATTTGGTCGGGCATTCCATGGGCGCCATGATCATCAGTTTGTTTGCCGCCTGTTTTCCTGACCGGGTCAAATCGCTGACCCTGATAGACGGCATCGGCATTATCACCACGGCGGAAGACGAAACCGCACAACAGCTTAAGCGCGCGATTGTTCAGCGCACAAGAGACAGGGGCAGGGCCGCGCGGGTATACCCGGATATCGCAACCCTGACTGCGGTGAGGGCCGCTGCCGGTAACCTGGCTGAGCCTGAAGCTCATTTGCTGATGACGAGAAACGCCCTGACAACGGCCGAGGGGGTGTCTAACCGATGCGACCCCAGGCTCAAGTTTCCCTCCGGCTTTCGCTTCAGCCCGATGCAAGCAAAGGGTGCATTAAAAAATCTAGCCGCACCAAGTTTGCTCATTCGCGGGGACAGGGGACTTGCCATGTTGGAGATGCAACTGGCCGATTATGGCCACTTGTATCCGCAATTAAAGGTGGAAACCGTACCCGGCGGCCATCATTGTCACATGGAAAACCCGGCACAGGCGGCCGCGCTGGCGGCGCAATTTATAGCCAAAGAGTGAAAGCGCTAATTGTAACTTAGCTGTAAATGTGGGATTATGGCTCGAATTTAGAGTAATTACTCAGTCAAGGCGGAAGTGGCTCCGAACCGGTTGTTTGGGCAGCGTCCAAGGAGACCCGGTTGCACTATGCTGGTGCGGCCCGCGCGCACATCTTCACGGAGCCAAGACGTATTTGAATCTAGGTAATCTCAGCTGGTTGATATACTTTTGCCCGTTTCTCTCCTTTAATTAGGCACCTAAGTTGTGCTAAAAAAGAAGCGGTCAGACAGGACAGCTCAGCCTTGCCCGGCGCGAATCGTT
>JBNKEN010000274.1:0-2802 GCA_050288805.1 Pseudoalteromonas sp. | reverse complement strand
GGCAAAATCGATTACCGCGTGAAAGCTATAGGTTACGCCATTTGTCCAAACCGCGGGATATTTTCCGTAGAGAACATCTTTAATCAACATAAAGACACTTTGCTCTACGATTGTTAACGCAATCAAGACTGTGCATATGTGAACGATATTGATATTACTTTTCCCTAAATACAGGGACAGGAGAATAAAAGACAAAAATGCGATACTGAAATATGCTCCTGACACATTCATAAACAATAAAAAAGAGGTCATCGCCGCCGCTATCAATACGAAAATCAGCGAAGTTTTCACATTAGCGTTCCTTGCTCTGATGAATAGCTTCCACTCACCATAACAACTGTCTGCTGAGTTTTGGGATCACCATCTTGATATCCCGAGGTTCCTCCTTTTACCAAATGGGCATGCTCAGTAATATCAAGTTTTTTGGGAGATTGCTTTGACTTCTTTGTTGCTTTTAAGTTTTTCATTTTAATTCTCCTTAGGCGACTGAACGGTATTTAACTTGGATAATGATTTCTTTGAGGCAACCCCTTCACCGGGGCTTTTGCGACGCAATGCGGTTTCATCTATGCGCTTACGTAGATCGAGAAACTGGGCGAAAATGGCCGACAGGTTGATATCGCAGTGTTCACACCAGATCTCGAAATATTCGTAAGGAAATTTGCTGACACGGTTTTCATAGTTTTCGTAGGTTTGTCGGCTGATACCGACCAGATCGGCCATTTCCTGGGTGGTCTTTTTGGCGGCCATACGCATACGCCTGATATCGTCGCCGTTGCACCTGAACTTGCTGCTAGACACCCGAAAACTCCTTTCTTTTCAACTTTCGCTCCTTCGCAAAGATTTTTTGTCAGCCAACTCGATACTGTAAATACAAAGATACTTTTAGGTTTAAAATTTGTAAATATGTTTGGTATGGATTCTAAGCAAAAATTTGCCGATTTAAAAATAATTTCCAGCGCCCAGCGCAAAGCTCTGGCTCGCGGGGATAAGCTACCGGAGTGGACCCGTGAATGGCTTTCCATGGCCGATCTGGCACTCGACGAGTTTGAACAGCTGGAAGCTCTCAGGCAAGCCTTTGAAAAAAAAGAGCGCACGGTCTCACAAATATTCGAAATGCTGCTCACCTGCACCCCGGCGATAGACGAAGACTCACCGCTTAACTAGTTAATGGCAGGACAGGTAATGAGAAAACGAGACGGGCATAATAATAAAAACACATAAACTCCTTCTCATTACCTGTCCCGGCCAGCTCAATTTCCAACCTAAAACTGGCTTAGGGTAACCTAAGCCTTCTTTTCCGCATTTTTCACTCTGCCTGCTATACCAGAGAAAATTTACAACCCGTGTTTACAATTCCTGCACAACACGCGCGCACCTAGGCCGCTTTTCTCTTAAAGGGTGTAGTCAAATTCATAATAGTGCCGGCCGTCTTCAATGCGGATCAGCATGGTTCCCGTTATTCCCGCCAGCTCGCCGCTGCCCGAACCCGGCAGAACCTCCAGGATCAACCGCTCTCGGCCTGCGTCCATTATGCCGAAGTGCTGCAACACGAAACTGCCGGACCTCCCGTCCAGTAGCCCGGTAACCTGTTCTATGGCGACATAACCGGCGGCGTCGTTTACCCGAGCCAGCGCACTCAGCATTTCTCCCTGACTGATGGCCGACAGTGCCCCCTCGAATGACTTATCTATCGACATTCGGGCCAGTTTGATCCCGTCGACCCCGGTGGCGTAATTTTCTTGCGGATTCAGTTTTACACTGAAGGTACCCGATATTTTCATAAACCCTTTCCATCTCCCTGACCTGTCGGCTTTGTTTCATTAGGTTAGTCAAGTTTCGGCCATTTGGCATCCGCCCGGAGCTCAACACCTCTTGAAATTGTTCAAAACACAACCATATAGAAGGTTTGAGCCGCTACAACTACAACACCGATGAAAAAAACATATAACGAGCGCGATAAGGCAGCGCTGAAAAGCCTGCTTCCGGTATTTTCCTTCGTCAAACCCTACAAGCGTGTTGTATTACTGGCGCTCGTTGCTCTGTTGCTGACGGCGGGGATCAACCTGTCGCTCGGCCAGGGAGTCAAACACCTGATCGACAGCGGATTCATCGCGGGCTCTCCCGCACAGCTGAAATCCGCCATCTTCGTGATGATTTCACTGATCGCCCTGCTTGCCATAGGCACATTCAGCCGCTTTTACCTGATGTCCTGGATCGGCGAACGAGTCAGCAACGACATTCGTAAGGCCGTGTTCAATCGCATCGTGACTCTGCATCCCAGTTATTTTGAAGAGAATCGCAGCGGCGAGATCATGTCCCGGTTAACCACGGACACCGCCCTGCTGCAATCCATCGTCGGCTCCTCGTTTTCTATGGCGCTGCGTAGCACCCTGATGCTCGTCGGCGGCTTAATCATGTTGTTTATCACCAATCTTAAGATGACCTTGATAGTCATGACCTGCGTACCGCTGATCCTGTTGCCCATGATGATATTCGGTCGCCGGGTACGGCGTCTGGCGGCAAGCAGTCAGGATGCCATCGCCGATATCGGCACCTATGCAGGCGAAGTGATCCACAATATCAAGGTGGTGCAGAGCTACAACCAGCAACAAAGGGAACAACAAGCCTTCGCCGATGAGGCCGAAAAGGCCTTCGGGGTTGCCAAAAAGCGTATTATGCAACGCTCGTTTTTAATCGCCGTGGTGATCTTTTTTACCTTTTCCGCCATCAGCATGATGTTGTGGAGCGGCGGCAGCGACGTGCTGGCCGGTACCATGACAGGGGGTGAACTCGGCGCCT